>DATHNU010000309.1:0-2006 GCA_035485695.1 Reyranella sp.
GGTTGACGGGCTGCCGGTCGGCCTGTCCATCATCGGTCCGCGCGGCAGCGACGCCACCTTGGTGGCTGTGGCGCAGGCCTTTGAGAAGGCGAAGAAGACAGCGACGTGAAGGATCTGACGCCGAACATTCCGGAAGTCGTCGAGGAGGTCCGTGGACTGTTCGAACGGTACGAGCAGGCGCTGATCGACAGGAACGTCGATGTGCTCGACACCACGTTCTGGAACAGCCCGCACACGATCCGTCTCGCCAACTACGAGCACGGCTACGGTTTCGACAGGATCCATGCCCATCGCGTGGCGCGCCCGCCGGGTCCTGGCACCAAGGAGCAGCGCCATCGCCTCGACATCGTGACCGTGGGCCGGGACGTCGCCACGGTGACCCTAGTCTACAAGGTGCGGGACAAGGACCTGGTCGGCCGCCAGATGCAGACCTGGGTGCGTTTTCCTGATGTCGGCTGGAAGGTGGTCGCCGCCCACGTTTCGACCATAGACAAAGAACCAACCTTGTGAGGAAACGATGAATACGCCCGCACCGGCGTCCCTGGGCAACGTGATCGCGGTCGACAATGCCTGGGTGGCCAAGAGGATCGAGGAGGCGCTCGAACCGGCGCTGCCGATCGTCGATCCGCATCATCATCTGTGGCAGCGGCCCGGCAACGACTACATGTTCCACGACCTGCTGGCCGACACGCAGACCGGCCACAACATCGTGGCCACGGTGTTCGTCGACTGTCATTCGATGTACCGAAAGGCGGGCCCGCCGGAGCTGCGCTGCACCGGCGAGACCGAGTTCGCCAACGGCGTGGCGGCGATGTCGGCTAGTGGCATCTACGGCAATCTTCGGGCCTGCGCCGCCATCGTGAGCCATGTCGACTTGCGGCTGGGCGCCAAGGCCGGCGCGGTGTTCGATGCCCAGATCGCCGCCGGCAATGGCCGCTTCATCGGCATCCGCTACCAGACCGGCCTCGACAAGGATCCTGGCATCCGGCCGGTCAGAACGAATCCGACTCCCGGCCTGATGGCGGACAAGACATGGCGCGAGGGCTTTGCCGAGCTCGCGCGGCGCGGCCTCACCTTCGATGCCTGGGCCTACCATCCGCAGCTCGCCGAGGTCGGCGACCTGGCGGCGGCCTTTCCCAATACCCAGATCGTGCTCGACCATGTCGGCGGTCCGCTGGGCTACGCCTCCTACGCCAGCCGCCACGACGAGGTCTTCGCCACCTGGAAGAAGTCGATGGCCGAGCTGGCGCGCCGGCCCAACGTCACCGTCAAGGTGGGCGGGCTTGGCATGGCGATGGGCTGGTTCGATTTCTACCAGCGCCCGTCGCCGCCCGGCTCGCAGATGCTGGCCGACGCCTTCAGGCCCTGGGTCGAGACCTGCATCGAGCTGTTCGGCGCCGATCGCTGTATGTTCGAGAGCAATTTCCCGGTCGACAAGATCACCTCCGGCTACGGGGTGCTGTGGAATGCCTTCAAGCGTCTGGCGGTGAAGGCATCAACCTCCGATAAGACTGCCCTGTTTTCGGGCACCGCGGCGCGCGTCTACAAACTAGCCCTGTCGTAGGCCCTAACGCCGCCGTAGACTTTTGGCCTTCGCTTGTTGGGGGCCAATCATGCGTCGTTTTCTTCTCGCATTCGTTGCCGCGTTCGCCATCGTCGCCGCCGCGCCGTTCGCGACGGCGCAGACCATCAGGGTGGTCATGCATTCCGACGTGAAGATCCTAGATCTGGTCTTCAGCGGCGCCTACATCACGCGCAACCACGCCTACATGATCTACGACACACTTTTCGCCGTCGACGAGAAGCTGCAGGTCAAGCCGCAGATGGTCGACAGTTGGACGACCAGCGACGACGGGCTCACCTGGACCTTCAAGCTGCGTGATGGGCTGGAATGGCACGACGGCACGCCGGTCACGTCAGAGGATTGCGTGGCCTCGCTCAAGCGCTGGGCGGCGCGCGATTCGATGGGCCAGAAGCTCGCGCTGTCGGTCCAGGACTACAAGATC
>DATHNU010000310.1:0-3370 GCA_035485695.1 Reyranella sp.
GGCCAAGAGGTCGCCCAGCGTGCCGGCGATCAGAAGGCGATCGCCCGCCAGCACCGGGCCCGACCACAGCACCGGCTTGCGGCGCTTCTCGTCGGCATATTGCGTGAGCGGCGTTACCCACTTGATCTTGCCATTGTCGCGGCTGACGGCGGCGACGTCGGCGCTGTTGGTGGTGACGAAGGCGAAGCGACCGGCGACCCACGGCGTCGTGTTGCCGCCGATGCCGCGCTCCCACAGGCGCTGGCCGCTGTTGAGCTCGACGGCGGCGAGCTGGCCCGCCGTGCCCATCGCCAGCACGACACCGCGATCGATCACGGGGCGACCACGAATGTCGCTCAGGTTGCCGAAGGCCCGCACCTCGCCACGCGAGCCGATCATCGATTCGTTCCACACCGGCCGGCCGTTATCCAGGCGAAGGCCAACCAGCTCGCCCGACGAGAACGGCGCCACGACAAAGTCGCCCGAGCCCGCTGGACTGTTGCCGCCAACGTAGCCCGCGCTTTCCGTCAGGCCGGCAAATTGCCAGAGGTCCGAGCCGTCGACGGCGGCAAGGGCGGCCAGCTTGTTGTCGATGCTGATGACGAACACGCGGTCGCCGAACACCAGCGGCGCGCCGCGCACCGGGGCGCTCACCGACGAATTCCAGATCTCCTTGCCGTCGTTGGCATCGAGCGAGAACACCGAGGCGAAGCCGGTGGTCACGAACAGCCGGCCGCCGTAATAGGCAAGCCCGCCACCGAATTCGTCGTCGTCGCGCGCCTTTTCGGGCTTGAGCGTCACGCGCCAGATCAGCTGGCCGGTATCGGCGTTGAAAGCCGACACGGTGCTTTGCGCGTCCTTGGCGAAGACCTTGCCTTCAGCCACGACCGGCGGCGTGGTCAGGATGCGCGACGAGGTCGAGCCCGCACCGACATCGGCCGTCCAGATGACCTGCGGCGAAGGGCCGACCGCCAGATTGTGCATCGCATAGTTGGCGAAGCCGCCGGATTGCGGCCAGGAATCGTTGACCGTGGGCGCCGGCAGGACGATCTCGACATTGGCCATGTCCTTGTCGGGCTCGATTTCGCCGCGGTCGGCGAAGACCGAGGTGCGCTCGCCCGGCAGCGGCGTCTTGCTCTTGCCGAACCAGTCACCGACCATGTCGGGGATACCGCATCCGGAAAGCGACACACTGAGCAGAAGGGCAACGACAAGGACCCGGCAATCGATCGCACGCGACGCGTTCGCCATGATCCTACTTCGCCTCCGCGGCGCCGTAGAGGCTGAGCATCGCCGTGACGCGTTGCTGGGTGCCCTGCGGCACCTGCGGATCCTTCGAGATCTCCGTCCACACCTCGCGGGCCTGCTTGAGGTCGCCCTTGCGCGCCGCCATCAGGGCCTGCAACTCGCGCACGCTCAGCCGGAACGGGCGGCCGGGGGCGGCGAGCGGCTCGAGCTTGGCGATCATCTCCTCGGCCTTGGGCGTATCGACGCTCTTGAAGGCGGCGATGACGTTGGCGAGGTCGGCCAGCTCGGCCGACGACAGCGTGGGCGCCAGCGCCGCCAGGGCCGTGACCTGGGCATCGACCGGCTCGCGCAACTGCGCGGCGATCATGGACGCCAGCGAGCGATAGGGTTCGGGCGCACTCGAAGCCTGCTTCTCGAACTCGGCCCGCGCGGCCGCCGGGTCCTGGGGAATCTTGGCCAGCGCCGCCGAGTAGGCGGCACTCGCCGCGGCGCGCTGCGAGGCGTCGTACTGGCGCCAGCCGACCAGGCCCGCGACGACCACGACCACGACCACGGCGGCGGCCACGACCAATGTGCCGTACCGGCCCCACCATTCCTTGAGCTCGTCCTTGCGGACGGCCTCGTCGACCTCATGAAATGCGGCAGAATCGGACAAGGATGGCTCCCGGATTATCGCGGAATATCAACAGCTTCAGGGGCGGTTCATAGCCCCCCACCCAAGCTTTGGCAAACCACGGAACGGGGCATTTTGGGGGCGCTTTACCGTGGCCGGCGGTTCTGCAACAATTCGTCCACACGACATGATTCAAGTCGCGGCTGCATGACCAACCTGTACCGTTTCGCCGACCAAAGGGCGCGGCGCCGGATTGTCTCATTCGATCGCCGGGAACTGTCTCGGCTTCTCAACCTTTACAGCCTGCGCGTCGCCTCGGGCGAATGGCGCGACTATGCCATCGACTTCCGGCCGGGCATGGCGATCTTCTCGATCTTCCGCCACACCGCCGAACAGCCGCTCTACGCCATCGCCAAGGTGCCGGGCGCCGCCCAGGGCGGCTACATGGTCTACAATGGACCACGCAAGCTCGCGCACGGCGAGTCGCTCGAAGACGTGTTGCGCGTCTTCGACCGCAAGCTCCGGCTGCTGCTGGGCTGAACTACTTGCTGGGTGTCGTGGCGGCGCCGATGCCGGCGCCCACCGCAGCGCCCACCAGCACCGGCGCGATGAGCGGCCAGCCGGCCAGCGCGCCCACGGCAAGGCCCGTGCCCGCGCCGATCCCGCCGCCAGTCAGAGCTCGCTCGCCCCAGGTATCGCCACAGGCGGAAAGCGCCAAAGCGAGCGGCAGCACGATCACAGCAACAACCTTGGTTTTCATCACAGACCTCGAAGGGGGGACGCGGCCGGTCTTTGCCGCGCGGATTATTATTCGCAGCCACTGAAGGCTCTAATAGTGGGAGGGTCTCGGATTTGAGGTAAAAAGTCAAGAAAGTACCTTAATATACTGAAACATCTATATATTTTCTAGTCACTTAAACGTCTGCCCGTACTGTTCGGGTTTGAAGCCGACCAGGAGCTTGCCGCCGATGTCGAGCACCGGCCGCTTGATCATCGAAGGTTGGGCAATCATCAGCGCGATCGCCTTTTTCTCGCTGAGGCCTTCCTTGTCCTTGTCCGGCAACTTGCGGAAGGTCGTGCCGGCACGATTGAGCAGGCTTTCCCAGCCGACCTTGGCGGCCCAGCCTTCGAGGCGGCCGCGCTCGATGCCCGCCGCCTTGTAGTCATGGAAGTCATACGCGACGCCGCGGCCGTCCAGCCAGGCTCGCGCCTTTTTCATCGTGTCACAATTCTTGATGCCGTAGATCGTTATCGTCTTTGCCACTCGAAGCTCCCGGGTCTGAAAATTCACGGCGAGGGATGTCGGCTCGCCGCCGCCCCGTTCGTCCTTGGGTCAGAAACGACCTTCCAAGGAGAAAATCAATGTCCGCCGATCGCGAGCTTATGCTTACCCGCCTCATCGACGCGCCGCGCGAGAAGCTCTACCGGGCCTGGACCGATCCCACGCTCTTGAAGCAGTGGTTCGCCCCCCTGCCCTACACCACGCCGGTGGCCGAGCTCGACGTGCGCCCGGGCGGCTCTGCCCTGATC
>DATHNU010000311.1:0-3774 GCA_035485695.1 Reyranella sp.
TTCCACGCCGCCCGTCCGCCGGACAGATGGTCGAGCGAGGCGAAGCTTCTCGCCACGTGATAGGGCTCGGCATAGGTCGTCGAGGCCGTGGCGGCCAGTCCCAGCCGGGACGTGCCCATGGCCAGCGCGGAGAGCAGGCTGATCGGCTCGAACTTGCCGATGGTCGAGGGATGCTCGCCGTAGCCGGTGGCGAAGCCGTCGCCCAGGAAGAACATGTCGAACTTGCCGCGCTCGGCGGTGGCCGCGATGTGCTTCATCAGCGCGAGATTGGGTCCGCCGGAGACGGCGTCGGGATGGCGCCAGCCCGCGACGTGATGGCCCGGCGTCTGCACGAAGACGCCGAGCCGCATCTGGCGACGTTGCATAGACTTCTGATCCCCCTTTGCGTCCTCAACCTGCGAGACTTGTAAACCTGTTCCTCGCCAGCGGTCGAAGCCGATTGCGCAACCAGGCGATCTCGGGATCCTTGGCCCGCGCCACGCTCCACAGCATGACATGAGGGATGGGATCGATGGCAAAAGGCACGCGTCGGGACTCAAGAGCGAAGGGACGGAGCGTGCCGGCCATGGCGGGCGCCGGCAAGGTGGCTAAAAGATCGGAGGCGGCGAGGACGGGCGCGATGACCGAGAAGTTGGGCACCCATCCGGCGATCGTTCGCTTGAGGCCGGCGGCAGCGGCCGCGATATTGACCGGGCTCTCGAGCTGATCGCCGACGCGGACGACCAGGTGCGGCCAACGTGCCCAGGCCCGGGCGCCCCATTTGCGGAACGCCGGATGGCCACGGCTGGCGAAGCAGCGCCATTCCAGCGCGCCGATATCCTCGCCCGCGATGCCTGCGGGCAGGCGGATCCGAGCGGGAGAAATGGCGATGTCGACCTGCCCCTCGACGACTTCCAGCAGCATCGTCTCGCGCGGGCCCGTCCATTCGACCGAAACGCCCGGCGCCTCGGCGCGCAGATCGGCCAGCAGGTCGGTGAACAAGGCGAGTGCAAAATCGGGCGCCGCGAGCCGGAAGACGCGGCGCGCACTTGCCGGCTCGAAGCGGTGACGCGGCGACAGCACCCGTTCGATGCCGCGCAGCAGCGGACGCACCTGTTCGATGAACTCCAGCGCGAACACGGTGGGCTCCATGCGCCGGCCACCTTTGATCAGCAGCGGGTCGCCCAGTTGCGCGCGCAATCGCGCCAGCGAATGGCTGACGGCCGATTGGGTCCGCCCCAGCCGCTCGGCTGTCAAGGTGACGCTGCGTTCGCGCATCAGCACTTCGAAGACGGCCAGCAGGTTGAGATCGAAGCGCCTTAAATCTATTTCGTTCATGACATATCACAATTACTCATTTGATCGATGATTGTCCGCGATCCTAACGTCTTCCGCTTGCCGGTGAAACCGAATGGACAGGGTTCGTGAAAAGAATGCCGCATTTCAGCGCGTTGGCGCGGCGCAGCCTGCTCCAGGGTTCCGCCGCGACAGCGATGGTCATGCCTGCGCGCAGCCGGGCCGAAGGGGTGGTGCCGCAGCCGATCGCCGTCAATCTGGTGGTCGCGACGCGCCGCCGGTGGAATGGCCGTGACTGCCTGTCAGTCGAGCTCGCCGAGGATGAGCAGGAGGGCCGCCTGCAGAAGACGCGCAGTCCCAACGCGCCGAGCTTTGCCGTCGTGCATCGCGACTTCGCCGACGGCGTGATCGAGGTGGATATCGGTGCCGAACTGACCGGCAAAGGCGCACCGGACGCCCGTGGCTTTGCCGGCCTATCGTTCCATATCGACCGGGATTTCGAGACCCACGAGGCAGTGTATCTGCGCATGAGCAACGGACGACTCAACCGGCCGCTGCCCCTGCCGCCGCGCATCGACCGGGCCATCCAGTACGTGGCGCATCCGGATTTCCACTTCGCCGCTTCCCGTGAAAAGTATCCGGGACGCTACGAAAAGGGGGCCGACATCGCCCTCGGCCGCTGGCATCGCCTCCGGCTTGAGATCGGAGGGCCCCGGCTGCGCGCCCTGGTCGATGGCGTTGAGGCGCTCACCGTTGACGATCTGCATTACGCCGGTCGGCGCGGCGCCATCGGACTGTTCGTCGACGACGGGTCGCGCGGCCTTTTTGCGAACCTCGGCATTATCGCCGCATGACGGTCGCCGACGTCACCAGGAGAAGTTGATTCCGATGGACGCACTGGCCAGGCCACAGCTGAAACTCGCGTTCCTCGTGATGGCCGCGGTGCTTGTTGGCGCTGCGATGGCCCAGATGGTCGGAAATTAAAGTTCTCGAGGGAGGGGCGAAAAGATGTCCCGGTTCAGTGCATTGAGCCGCCGCCGGCTGATCCGGGGTTCCGCTGCTACGACCCTGGGCGCTGTCGTCCTGCCTGCGCCGGGCCGGGCCGAAGTGCTGGTGCCGCGGTCGCTCGCCACCAACCTGGTCGCGGCCTCGCCCCGTCATTGGAACGGCCGCGACTGCCTGTCGCTCGAGCTCACCGACGACGAGCAGGCGGGCCGTCTCGACAAGACGCGCAGCGGCAACGGCCCGAGCTTCGCCATCGTCAATCGCGGGTTCGGCGATGGCGCGATCGAAGCCGATATCGGCGCGGAGCTGACCGGCAAGGGCGCTCCGGACGACCGCGGCTTTGCCGGCCTGTCATTCCACATCGGCCCGGATTTCGAGACCCACGAGACGGTGTATCTGCGCATGACCAACGGGCGCCTGAACGTGCCGCCACCACCGCCGCCGCGCATCGACCGGGCGGTCCAGTATGTGGCCCATCCGGACTTCCATTTCGAGGTCTCGCGCGAGGCCTTTCCCGGCCGCTACGAAAAGGGCGCCGACATCGCCATCGGCCGCTGGCACCGGCTTCGGCTCGAGGTCCAGGGCAGGTATCTGCGGGCGCTGGTGGACGGGGTCGAAGTGCTGACGTTGGACGACTGCATTACGCAGGTCGCCGCGGCCCCGTCGGGCTGTTCGTCGGCGCCGGATCGCGCGGCTTTTTCACCGATCTCAGTGTTCTCGCCACCTAGCTGGCGGTCCTTCCCTTCGCGAAAGCAGCGAAGGGAAGGCGTCGTCATCTCGCGGCTTGTAACCAAGCCGCTCCGGTATCAGCGCTTGGGCGGGGTCGCCGGCCACGACTTGATCAGCGTGTCGTAGTCGATCGTCTCACCCTTGGGCTTCTCGTTGGCGAGCTTGCGCTGCGGCGCGATGGTGCCGTCCTTCTCGACCTTGGCGAACCAGTAGTCGGCGGTCTGCTTGGGGTTGAGCTTGGGCCCACAGGCACCCTGGACGCCCGACTTCTCGATGCGCTCGAGCACCGAGTCCTGCGCGGCGGCCAGCGCATCCATCGCCGCCTGCGGCGTCTTGGCACCGGACGAGGCATCGCCGATGTTCTGCCACCACAGCTGCGCCAGCTTCGGGTAATCGGGCACGTTGACGCCGGTCGGGGTCCACTGCACGCGAGCCGGCGAGCGGTAGAACTCGATCAGGCCGCCGAGCTTGGGTGCCCGCTCGGTGAAGCTCTTGTCCCAGATATCGCTTTCGCGGATGAAGGTGAGCCCGACCTGGCTTTTCTTCAGCGAGGTCGTCTTGGCGACGATGAACTGCAGGTAGAGCCAGGCAGCCTTGCGGCGCGCGAGCGGCGTCGACTTCAGGAGCGTGAGCGAACCCGCGTCCTGGTAGCCGAGCTTCATGCCCTCCTTCCAGTACGCACCGTGCGGCGAGGGCGCCATCCGCCATTTCGGCGTGCCGTCGGCATTCATCACCGGCAGGCCGGGCTTCACCATGTCGGCGGTG
>DATHNU010000312.1:0-13159 GCA_035485695.1 Reyranella sp.
AAGGACTTCACGGGCACGCTGATCGAACTCGAGCAGGTCTAGAGCGTGTTCAGTTTGGATGGACGCACCTCTTTGCTGGGGGCGCGCCACTCCAGTGGCGCGTCAAGGTCTTCTGGACCGCGGGCGCCTTTCCTGAGCGAAGCAGGGTCTCGCCCGCTCATGATCATGGGCGATTCGGGCGAATCTGCCTTTGCCCTGAGGAGGTTCGCGGTCCTCAAAAGCATGATGAAGACGCGCCACTGGAGTGGCGCGCCCCCAGCGACGACACGATTCCAAGCGATCGGTATGTGCTCCAGAGGACGAGCGCCATGAGCTGGGCCACCGGCCTCATGGTCTACCTGGTGATCTGGTGGACCGTGCTGTTCGCCGTCTTGCCGCTGGGCGTCCGCAAGGTCAAAGATCCCGGCAGGGGTCAGGAGGTCGGCGCGCCCGAGCGGCCGGATCTCGTCCGCAAGGCGATCATCACCTCGATCGTCGCCGCGGTGCTCTGGATCGCCTTCTACTTTCTCCACCAGTCGGACATTTTCAGCTTCCGCCAGCTGGTCGAGTAGATCGCCATCGACCGCCAGGCGCGGGCTTGGTCCAGAATATGCATGGCGCGAGTTGAAACAGGCGAAGTTTCTGTTTTAACTAACCGGGTTGGTCGTCCGCCTCGTGCAGCACGCGGTTGGGGGTCATGGGCATCGAAGTCAAGCTCGCGTTCGACCTGCTGGCCTTCATCTCGGTCATGGTGCTGATCGTGCTGGGCCTCGGTATCATCGCCAGCATGATGGGCATCTTCAATTTTGCCCACGGCGAGTTCGTGCTGCTCGGCGCCTACACGGTCTACATTTTTGAAAGCAGCGGGCTGTCCGCCTGGGCCGGCATCCTGGCTGCCCCGATCGTGCTGGCCATCGTCGGGCTGGTGCTCGAGCGCCTGATCATCCGGCGCTTCTATGCCGTGCCGATCATCGCCATGCTGGGCACCTACGCCATCGGCCTCGTCATCCGCGAGATCGTGCGCGGTCTTCTGGGCGGCCACTACAAATCGATCTCCGAACCGCTGCCCGGCGTGTTCACGCTGTTCGGCATCGACTTCTCAGCATGGCGGGCGGTGATCGTGCTCACCACGATCTGCATCATCGCGGCCACCTGGCTGTTCCTGTCGCGCACGTCGGTCGGCTTGCAGGTCCGCGGCTCGCTCGAGAACCCCAACCTGGCGCGCGCCTGTGGAATCTCCACGACCAAGCTCTACGCCCTGACCTTCGCCTTCGGTGCGGCGCTGGCGGGCCTCGCCGGCGCGTTGATCGTGCCGCTCTATCAGCTCTCGGCCGACATCGGCACGCGCTTCCTGGTGCAGGCCTTCCTGTCGGTCATGCTGGGCGGCGTCGGCACCTTCGAGGGACCGGTGCTGGGGGCGGCGGCCGTCGGCGGTATGGCGGCGGGCCTGCCCTGGCTGGTCATTCCGGTCCTTGCCGATCCGCTGGTGTTCGTGATTGCGTTGTTGATCGTGAAGTTCCGTCCACAGGGATTCATTACGCAGGGGAGGCTCTGATCATGACTGACAAACCGAATATCGGTCGCCGCCGTCTCATGGGCGCAAGCGCGCTCGGCGCCGCGGGCTGGATCGCCGGCGGCGGCGGTTGGCTGCTCAGGCCGGAAAAGGCCTATGCTGCCGATCCGATCAAGATGGGCATCGCCACCGACATCACCGGCGCCATCGCCCCGTCGGGCAACGCCAACTGGCAGGTGGCACAGTTCACGGTCGAGCAGATCAACAAGGCGGGCGGCATCGGCGGCCGGCCGATCGAACTCTATCTCGAAGACACCGCCTCCGATCCCAAGATCGCCGTCGGTAACGTGCGCAAGCTCATCCAGGAGCGCAAGGTCAACGTCGTGTTGGGCGGCATCACCTCGGCGATGCGCCAGGCGATCAAGGATCCGATCGTCAATCGCGGGCGCACGCTCTACATCTACCCGCAGCTCTACGAAGGGCAGGAGTGCACCAAGTTCCTGTACTGCACAGGGCCGACACCGGCGCAGCAGTGCGACAAGCTGATTCCCTACCTGATCAAGACGGTGGGTAAGAAGCGCTTCGCCATGCCGTCGGCCAACTACGTCTGGCCGCAGCTCCTGAACAAGTATGCTCGCAAGGTCATTGAAGCCAATGGCGGCGAAGTCGTGTTCGAGGAATACTACCCGCTCGACCAAGCCGAGTATTCGGCAACCATCGGCAAGATCCGCGACGGCAAGGTCGACTGCGTGTTCAACACCGTGATCCCGCCCGGCCTGCAGCCGTTCGTGAAGCAGCTCTATGAATCGGGCTTCCAGAAGAACGGCGGCGTGCTGTCCTGCGTCTACTACGACGAGAACCTGCTGAACTATCACCCGGCGCAGGAGATGGAAGGCCTCTACAGCTGCCTCGACTATTTCCAGTCGATCAAGGATCCGTTCAGCACGCAGCTGCAGACCGACTACATGAAGAAGTTTCCCGACACCAAGTACCTGTTCACCGCGGGCTCGGCGGCCACCGGCATGTATCGCGGCATCAAGTTCTACGAGGCCGCGGTCAAGAAGACGAACGGCGATCTTTCGCGCGAGGCGGTTGGGGCGGCCATGGACAATGCCAAGATCGACCAGGGTCCGGGCGGTGGCGCCGAGATGGTGCCGGGCAAGATGCACTGCAAGATGAACATGTACATCGCCCAGTGCAAAGTCGACGCCGGCAAGACCCGCTACGACGTCATCGAGAGCGACAAGATGGTCGATCCGAAGGAATGCTGACCGACGCCGGCCCCGGACTGGGCGCGGCGCCGGCGCGTACGCGTATTGGACGGCAGGCAGGACGCGCGCGGGCGTTCCGCCGCGTCTTGCCCTGGGTCGAGGGCGTGGCGCTGATCGTGGCGCTGGCGGTGCCGATCGTCCTGAGCGAGCGCACCGATCTCGTGACCTTGGCGACCAACGTGCTGATCCTGTCGCTGCTCGCCATCAGCTTCGACCTGTGCTGGGGCCTGTCGGGCATCATGAGTTTCGGGCAGGCCCTGTTCTTCGGCGTGGCGGGCTACGCCATCGCCCTGGTCGGCCGCGACCTCGAATTCAGCCAGCTCTGGGGGACGCTGCCGCTCGCCATGCTGGTCGGCCTCCTGTTGGCGGCTCTGTTCGCGGCCTTCCTGCTGCTCGGCCGCCGGCCGCCGACCACCATCTTCGTGGCACTGGGCACGCTTACCGGCTCATACGCCGCCGAACGGCTGGTGTCGGGCTGGCAGTATGTCGGCGCCGGCAACGGCCTCTCTTCGGTCAAGCTGCTGCAGTTCGGCGGCTACGAGTTCGTCGAGGGCACGGCCTTCTATTTCCTGGCGCTGGCGCTGTTGCTGCTGATCTATGCGGGCGCGCGCTTTCTCAAGCAGTCGCAGCTCGGCCTGGTGTTGGCGGGCATGCGGCAGAACGAGGAGCGGCTGGCCTTCTTCGGCTATCGCGTGCAGCTCTTCAAGGCGCTGGTGTTTTCGCTCGCCGGCATGGTCGCGGGACTGGGCGGCGCGCTCTACAGCTACCATCAGGGTTTCATCGGTCCCGGCAACATGGGTCCGGGCCTCTCGACCACCGCGGTGCTCTACTGCCTGTTGGGAGGGTCGGGTACCCTGATCGGCCCGGTCATCGGAACGGCCACGGTGGAAGTGCTGTCCTACGTGCTGTCGGACATCGACGCCATCAAGCAGTTCTGGCCGGTCATCCTGGGGCTGGTGCTGCTGACCGTCGTGATGTTCGAGCCCAAGGGAATTTTGGGCGTGTTCGTCTCCGATCGCGAGCGCATCGGCGCCTACGGCCGGCGCCGGCGCGGCGGGTGAGGGCGTCGTGGCGCTGTTGCAGATCCGCGGTGTCAGCAAGACGTTTCGCACGCTGCGGGCGCTCGACGGCGTCGACATCGACGTCGAGGCCGGCACGTTCCACGGACTGATCGGTCCCAACGGGTCGGGCAAGAGCACGCTCCTGAAGGCGATTGCCGGGGCCCATTTCGCCGACACCGGCACCATCGTGTTCGACGGCCACGACATCACGCGCGCCACGCCCTACGAACGCGCCCGCGCTGGCCTTAGCCTGAAGTTCCAGATCACTGCGGTGCTGCCGGAGCTGTCGGTCTACGACAACGTCCTGTTGGCGACGCAATCGGGCCAAAGCCTGACAAGGCTGCTGCTGTCATCGTCGCGCCGTGCGCTCGACGGCGAGGTGAGCGGCCTGCTCGAGCGCTTCCGCCTGATCGACCGCGCCGACGCTCTGGCGGCCGAGCTGAGCCATGGCGAGCAGCAATGGCTGGAGATCGCCATGGCCCTGGCGTTGAAGCCCAAGCTGCTGTTGCTCGACGAACCCACCGGCGGCATGAGCCCGGAAGAGCGCCACGTCACCGGCAAGCTCCTGGAGCCGATCAAGGCGCACTGCGCCCTGATCATCGTCGAACACGACCTGCATTTCATCCGCGACATCTGCGATCAGCTGACCGTGCTCGACCAGGGCAAGGTGCTGGACCAGGGCGACGTCGAGGCCATCCAGCGCTCGGTCAAGGTTCAGCAGGTGTTCACGACCCGTGTCTGACGCAAGCCTCCTCGAGGTCGACGCCCTGAGCGCCGGCTATGGCCGCAGCCAGGCCCTGTTCGGCGTGTCGATCAAGGCGCCCGCGCGAGGCGCGATCGCTGTGCTCGGGCGCAACGGCGCCGGCAAGTCGACGCTCCTGAAGACGGTGTTCGGCGAACTGCCGCCGATGTCGGGCACCATCCGCCTCGACGGCGCCGCCGTCGAAGGCGAACCCGCCGAGCGTCGCGTGCGACGCGGCATCGGTTACGTGCCGCAGGAACACGCCATCTTCACCAAACTCACGGTTCGCGAGAACCTGCTGCTGGGCTGCGTGCGCCAGTCCGATCGGTCGGGCATGGACTATGTGCTCGATTTCTTTCCCAAGCTCGCGCAGCGGCTCGCTCAGACGGCCGGCACGCTGTCGGGCGGCGAGCGCAAGATGCTGGCGATCGGCCGCGCCGTGCTGGGCCGGCCCAAGCTCCTGATGCTCGACGAGCCGACCGAGGGCGTGTGGGTCGGGGTGATCGAGGAGATCGCCGAGCGGCTGAAGCAGCTGTCGCGCGAAATGGCGGTGATCCTGGTCGAGCAGCATATCGAACTCGCCCTCGAAGTGGCCGAATATGCCTATGTGATGGAGCGCGGGCATATCGCCCTCGAAGGGCGGTCCGCCTCGGTCAGGAGCGACCCGCAGCTGATGCGGCATCTGGCGCCGTAAACCAAGAAGTCCAAGCGAAGGAGGAGAGCATGGCCGTACAAGTTCCGACCGAAGAGCAGCTGCGTCAGGTGGCGAAAGACGTGGGCCTGTCGCTGAGCGACAGCGACGTGAAGTCCTTCATCGACCTGATGCGCCCCGGCGTCGCCGCCTACAACGTGGTCGATGCCATGCCCGACAACCTGCCGCGGGTGAAATATCCCCGCACGCCGGGCTATCGACCGACGGGTGACGAGAACAGGCACAATGCCTGGTACGTGAAGACCAAGGTCGAAGGCGCGGCCCGCGGCAAGCTCAAGGGCAAGACGGTCGTGCTGAAGGACAACATCATGCTGGCCGGCGTGCCGATGATGAACGGCGCGGCGACGCTCGAGGGCTACGTGCCGGATATCGACGCGACGGTGGTGCAGCGCGTTCTCGATGCCGGCGGCATGATCGTCGGCAAGGCGCATTGCGAGAACTTCTGCCTCTCGGGCGGCAGCCACACCAACGCCACCGGGCCGGTGCACAATCCCCACAAGATGGGCTACTCGGCCGGCGGCTCCTCGTCGGGCAGCGCCGTGCTGGTGGCGCTGGGCGAAGTCGACATGGCGCTGGGCGGCGACCAGGGTGGGTCGATCCGCATGCCGGCATCGTTCAGCGGTATCTATGGCATGAAGCCGACGCACGGGCTGGTTCCCTACACCGGCATCATGCCGATCGAAATCTATGTCGATCACACCGGGCCGATGACCGCGAACGTCGCCGACAATGCCCTGCTGCTGGAGGTGCTGGCCGGGCCGGACGGCTACGATTCGCGCCAGATCGACGTCAAGACGCATCCCTATACCAAGGCGCTGAAGGACGACATCAAGGGCCTGAAGATCGGCCTGGTGACCGAAGGCTTCGCCCAGCCCAACGCCGAAGCCGACGTCAATGCCAAGGTCAAGGTGGCGGCCAAGAAGTTCGAGGCGCTGGGCGCCACGGTGGGCGAGGTCTCGATTCCGCTGCACCTCGCCGCCGGAGCGTTGTGGATGCCGATTGGCACGGAGGGGCTCACCCAGACGATGATGTGGGGCGATGGCTACGGCGTCAGCCGGCCGGATCTCTATGTCACCAGCCTGATGGATTTCCACCGCAACTGGCGCAACCGCGCCAACGAGATGTCGGAGACCACCAAGCTCTTCACCATGCTGGGGACCTACATCCGGCGCTATTACGGCAGCCGCTACTACGGCAAGGCGATGAACCAGACCCGCCTGCTGACGGCGGCCTATGATGCGGCGCTGGGCGAGTACGACCTGCTGATGATGCCGACCACGCCGATCAAGGCGACGCCCTTGCCGCCGGCCGACGCGCCGCGTGAGCTGCAGGTCGAGCGGGCGCTCGACATGATCTCCAACACCGCGCCGTTCGACATCACGCATCACCCGGCGATGGCCGTGCCCTGCGGAATGGCTGACGGCCTGCCGGTATCGCTGATGCTGGTCGGCAAGCACTTCGAGGAGCCGACAATCTACAAGGCGGCCTTCGCGTTCGAGCAGGCAGGCGACTGGAAGAATATGTAGCAGGACCCGCGCGAGTTAATCCAATATCTCAAGATAGCCTGATAAGATATTGAATGAAAAGGAAACGGCGGACCAGAAGTCCGCCGCCCCTCTCAACCCCGAAACTCGTCTCTGGGCGGCTTGCGCCGCTCTCCTCCCTAAACTCAGGCCTGCGCCTAAGGCGTAGGCTGTTTAGCGGGAAGCCTGCGGCTTGCCAAGACCTTTTCTTTCGATCACCGGGACCTCACAGAACAATTGTTAGGGTGGAAGGTCGTTCGACTACGGACAAATGTCCGGATGGAAAGTGTGATCATGGGATGACCACGTATTTGATCACGAACAGCACAGCGAGAATTCCGACGGCCGGATGGATATCGCTGAAGCGCCCCGTCGCCAATTTTATTCCGACGTACGAGATGAACCCGAACGCGATTCCTTCGGCGATCGAGAAGGTGAACGGCATGGTGAGCGCCGTGATGACGGCCGGCGCCGCTTCGGTGATGTCGTCCCACGCCACTTCGGTGAGGCTGCGGGTCATCAGGCAGGCGACATAGAGCAGCGCCGGCGCCGTCGCGTAGGCGGGGATCGAGCCGGCCAACGGCGCCACGAAGAGCGCGAGGAGGAAGAGCAGGCCGACGGTCGCCGCCGTGAGGCCGGTGCGGCCACCTGAGTTGATGCCCGACGCGCTCTCGATGTAGCTGGTCGTAGTCGAAGTGCCGACCGCCGCGCCGATCATGGCGGCGGCGCTGTCCGAAATCAGCGCCCGGTTCAGGCGGGGAACCGTGCCGTCGGGCCGCATGAAGCCGCCGCGATGGGCGAGCGCGATCAAGGTGCCGGTATTGTCGAACAGATCGACGAACAGGAAGGCGAAGACCACGGTCACCAGCCCGACCTTGAACGCGCCGGCGAGATCCATCTGCAGGAATACCGGGGCGATCGACGGCGGCACGTCGAAGATGCCCCCGAACTTCTGCTCGCCGGCGGCGATGGCAACCACCGTCACGGCGAGGATCCCGATGATGACCCCGCCCAGGACGCGGCGATATTCGAGGGCTACGATCAGGACAAATCCCAGCGCCGCCATCACGACCGGGAAGCTCGTGAGGTCGCCGTGCGTCACCAGGGTCGCTGGGTTGCCGATGACGATGCCGGCGTTCTTGAGCGCGATCAGGGCGAGGAACAGGCCGATGCCGGCGGCGATCGCCATCTTGAGCGACTTGGGGATCGCGTTGACGATCCATTCGCGGATCGGCAGGACGCTGACGATGAAGAAGAGGACGCCCGAGATGAACACGCAGCCCAGCGCCACCTGCCAGCTGTAGCCCATCTTTCCGACCACGGTGTAGGCGAAGTAGGCGTTCAGCCCCATGCCCGGCGCCAGGGCGATCGGGTAGTTGGCGAGGAATGCCATCAGGAAGCAGCCGATGGCGGCAGCCACGCAGGTCGCCACGAACACCGCGCCGAACGGCATCTTGGCGTCGCCCAGGATCGCCGGATTGACGAAGATGATGTAGGCCATGGTCAGGAAGGTCGTGATTCCGGCCACGATCTCGGTCCGGACGCTGGTCGTGTTTTCGCTGAGCTTGAAGATTCGCTCGAGCATTTGCTTTCTCCCCCGGTTGTCGCGTCGAGTGTGCGGGCATTGCCCTGTGCAAAACCAGCCAGTCGCTCCTCTGCTTTCATGCTTCTCTCCCCCTTGGAGCCTTCATGCTCCTCTCCCCCTTGGGGGAGAGGCTGGGTGAGGGGGTGATGCAGGAGGCAGTCTTCGGGTTGACCCCCTCACCTAACCTCTCCCCCAAGGGGGAGAGGAACATGCATGCGTAGGCGGCTCGGTTTGCCTTTGCAGGCTGCGTTTCATACAGTCCGCGGCCACTCCGGACGCCCCCAGCAAGGACCCAGCCAGAATGCGGATGAGCCAATACTTTCTGCCCACCCTGAAGGAGAATCCGGCAGAGGCGCAGATCGTATCGCACCGCCTGATGCTGCGCGCCGGGCTCGTCCGCCAGACCAGCGCCGGCATCTATGCCTGGCTGCCGCTGGGCTTTCGCGTGCTGAAGAACATCGAGCGCATCGTGCGCGAGGAGCAGGACGCCACGGGCGCCCAGGAAGTGCTGATGCCGACCGTCCAGTCGGCCGAGCTGTGGCGCGAGAGCGGCCGCTACGACGCCTACGGCCCGGAGATGCTGCGCATCAAGGACCGTCACGACCGGGACATGCTCTACGGGCCGACCAACGAGGAGATGATCACCGTGCTCTTCCGCGACGGCGTGAAGAGCTACCGCGAGCTGCCCAAGAACCTCTATCACATCCAGTGGAAGTTCCGCGACGAGGTGCGGCCGCGCTTCGGCGTCATGCGCGGGCGCGAGTTCCTGATGAAGGACAACTACTCCTTCGATATCGACAAGGCGGGCGCCACGCATTCCTACAACAAGATGTTCGTGGCCTACCTGCGCACCTTCGCGCGCATGGGGCTGAAGGCGATCCCGATGCGCGCCGACACCGGGCCGATCGGCGGCGACCTGAGCCACGAGTTCATCGTCCTGGCCGACACCGGCGAGAGCGCCGTGTTCTGCCACAAGGGGCTGGTCGACAAGGACATCCTTGCCCGCAAGATCGCCTACGATGCCGACCTGCAGCCGATCGTGAACGAATGGACGTCGCTCTACGCCGCGACCGACGAGAAGCACGACAAGGCGGCGTTCGAGAGAATTCCCGAAGGCGAGCGCTTGGCCGCGCGCGGCATCGAAGTCGGGCACATCTTCTACTTCGGCACCAAGTATTCCGAGCCGATGAAAGCCGTCGTGGCCGGCCCCGGCGGCGAGCAGATCACGGTCGAGATGGGCTCCTACGGCATCGGCGTGTCGCGCCTGGTCGGCGGCATCATCGAGGCGAGCCACGACGAGGCGGGCATCGTCTGGCCGGAGTCGGTGGCGCCGTTCAAGGTGGCCATCGTCAACCTGAAGCCCGACGACGGCGCAGTGTCCGGCACTTGCCAGAAGCTCTATGACGGGTTCGCTGCCAAGGGCATCGAGGCGCTGCACGACGATCGCGATCTGCGGCCCGGCGCCAAGTTCGCCGACATGGACCTGATCGGCATGCCGTGGCAGGTGATCGTCGGACCGAAAGGGGTGGCGGCCGGCAAGGCCGAGGTCAAGAATCGCAAGACCGGCAAGCGCGAGGAAGTGCCGTTCGATCAGGTCGCTCAACGGTTCGGCTGAAGCGGATACAGGCTCCTCATGGCTTTCGCTGCGGTCGAGCGCCTCATCGCCTTTCGCTACCTGCGCGCTCGCAGCGACGAGGGCTTCATCTCGGTCATCGCCGGCTTCTCGCTGGTCGGCATTACCTTGGGCGTCGGCACGCTGATCGTGGTCATGTCCGTGATGAATGGCTTTCAAGTCGAGATGCTGCGCCAGATGTCGAGCATCAGCGGCCAGCTCGGCGTCCAAGGCAGCCAGAACGGTCTCGACGCCACGGCGGATCTGCTGGCGCGCGTGCGGGCCGTACCCGGAGTCGTTACCGCCACGCCCGCGGTCGAGGGCCAGGTCATGGCCGTGGCCGGCGATCGTGTGCGCGGCGTGGTCCTGCGCGGCATGCAGCCCGACGATTTCCGGGCGCGCACGCCGCTGGCCGCCTCGATCGAGGGGCCGCCGGAAGTGCGCGAGCGCTATCGGGGCCAGTGTCGCGGCGACGGCGACAAGCCCATCGACTGGGGCAGCCTCAGAGGCTTCGGCAATGATTTCTCGGTCGTGATCGGCCGCCGGCTGGCTGATCTCCTGGGGCTGAAGGTGGGCGACAGACTGCAGCTCGTCTCGCCGGTTTCCATCGCCACGCCGCTCGGCGTCATGCCGCGCTCCGCGGCGGCGCGGGTGGCGGCGATCTTCTGCGCCGGCATGTACGATTACGACGCCAACTTCGTCTACGCGCCGCTGGTCGACGCGCAGCGCCTGCTCGATCTCGGCGGCAGGGTCACGGGTATCGAGGTGTTCGTGGCCGACAACGCATCGATCGCCACCACGCGCCGCCAGCTCGCGCAGGTGATCGGCACGCAGGGCTGGGTGTTCGACTGGCAGCAGGCCAATGTCGGCTTCTTCTCCGCCATCCAGGCCCAGACCAATGTGATGTTCCTGGTGCTGACCATGATCGTGCTGGTGGCCGCCTTCAATATCGTCTCCAGCCTGGTCATGCTGGTCCGCACCAAGACCGCCGATATCGCCATCCTGCGCACCATGGGCGCAAGCCGCGGCGCCATCCTGCGGGTGTTCCTGCTCGACGGGCTGGCGATCGGCGGGGTGGGGACGATCCTGGGCGTCGTGCTGGGGCTGGCCTTCGCGCGCAACATCGAGGCGATCCGCCAGTGGCTGCAGAGCACCTTCGACATCGTCCTGTTCGACGAGACGCTCTACCTGCTGGCCGAGCTGCCCTCGCGCATCGAATGGACGGAAGTCGCGGTGATCGCCGGCATGGCGCTGGTCTTTGCGCTGCTTGCCTCGCTCTATCCGGCGGCGCGGGCGGCACGGCTCGATCCGGTCGAAGGGTTGCGCCGTGAGTGACGCCGCGCCCGCCGTCGAACGCTGGCTCGCCTGGCGTTACCTGGCGACCCGCCAGCGCGAGGGTTTCGTCTCCTTCATCGCGATCTTCTCCCTGATCGGCGTCGCCTTGGGCGTGGCGACGCTGATCGTGGTGCTGTCGGTCATGGGTGGCTTCCGTCAGCAGCTCCTCGGCCGCATCATCGGCATGAACGGCCACATCGTGATCACCGCCGCGGGCGGGGGCATGGTGCAGGCAACGCCCGAGCTTCTGGCCAAGCTCAAGGGCTTCCCGGACGTGCGGGCCGTCCACCTGACGCTCGAGCGCCAGGCCCTGGTTGGCGCCAACGGCCAGACACGCGGCGCGCTGCTGCGCGGCGTGCGGCCCGAGGACCTGATGTCGCGCGAGATCGTCACCAAGAACATGGTCCACGGCGAGCTCGGCGCTTTCGGCACGCGGCCGGGCATCGTCATGGGCGAGCGCCTGCGTCAGGCATTGAATGTGCGCGCCGGCGACAAGGTCACGCTGGTCACGCACAAGCTGAACGAAAACGGCACGATCGCGCCGCGCTATACCGACTATGAGCTGCTGGGGAGCTTCCTGTCGCGCCGCTTCGAGTTCGACGGGGCGCTCGTCTTCGTGCCGCTGCCGATGCTGCAGGACGACCTCGAATACGGGGACCAGGCCGTGAGCTCGATCGACCTCGACATCGCCGATCCGTCGGCGGCGCCGCGGATGGCGGGGGAGCTGCGCAAGGTGCTGGGCCGCGACGATCTCAAGGTGGCCGACTGGCTCGGCCTGAACGCCCGGTTCGTCGGCGCCCTGCAGGTCGAACGGGTCATGATGTTCATCATCCTCACCTTGATCGTGCTCGTGGCGGCGATGAATGTGGTGGCGAGCTTCACCATGCTGGTCCGGGTCAAACGCGGCAGCATTGCCATCCTGCGCACCATGGGCGCCTCGCCGCGCACCATCGTGCGTGCCTTCTTCATGTCCGCCGCCGCGGTCGGACTGGTGGGCACCGCCGTCGGGACCGCACTCGGCCTGATTGTCTGCGCCAACATGCCGTCGATTGGCGCGCTGCTGGCCTGGATCACCGGGGCGGCGGGCAGCGGCTCGGCCGAGGTCGATTTCATCACCTCCATGCCGGTGCGGGTGCAGCCCGTCGAAGTGGCCTCGGTCATGGCCGTGGCGATCGTCCTGTCGCTGGCGGCGGCTGCCTATCCGGCATGGCGCAGCACCCGGGTCGAACCGGTCGAAGGACTGCGGCATGAGTGATTCGCTGTTTCCACTGTCCCTGCGCGACATCAAGCGCACCTTCGTGCAGGGCGACCGACGACTTGAGGTGTTGCAAGGTGTCTCGCTGGATCTCCGTCCCGGCGAGATCGTGGCCCTGGTTGGCCAATCGGGCAGCGGCAAGTCGACCCTGTTGCATATTGCCGGCTTGCTCGAACGGCCGGACGGCGGCGACGTCGTCGTCGACGGCAAGTCGGCCGGCGCGGCGGGCGACCGCGAGCGCACGGGCTTGCGCCGGAGGGTTCTGGGATTCGTTTACCAGTACCACCATCTGCTGCCGGAGTTTTCGGCGATCGAGAACGTGATGCTGCCGCAGATGCTGAACGGGCGGTCGCGCGCTCAGGCGCGCAGCCATGCCGCCGAGCTTCTGGCGATGGTGCAACTCAAGGACCGCTCGGATCACCGGCCGGGCCGCCTTTCGGGAGGCGAGCAGCAGCGCGTGGCGATCGCACGGGCCGTCGCCAATGCGCCCCGCGTGCTGCTGGCCGACGAGCCGACCGGCAACCTCGATGCGTCGACGGCTGACGCGGTGTTCCGCCAGCTCCTGTCGCTG
>DATHNU010000313.1:0-2063 GCA_035485695.1 Reyranella sp.
CCTGGGGCCGGTGTTCATGAAGGAATTCGCCGATCACCTGAGCAGCGCGCGCATGATGGTGCTGATGCTGTTCGTGATCGCCTTCGGGGCGCTCACGGTGGCGCCGTCGCTTACCGAGCTGCGCAATGTGACCGAGTCCGACCCGTTCCTTTTCCTGCGCATCTTCACCTCGGCCTCGAGCCGCGTGCCGTTTTCCTTCACCGCGGCGCTGGGCTTCACGATTCCGCTGCTGGCGATTGGCCTGGGGTTCGACTCGGTCAACGGCGAGTTCAATCGCCGGACGCTGTCGCGCGTGCTGTCGCAGCCGATCTATCGCGATGCGTTGCTGCTCGGGAAATTCCTGGGCGCGCTGGCCACGCTGGCCGTCGCGCTGGTGGCGCTGTGGCTGATCGTGCTGGGCGCCGGCCTGCTGCTGCTCGGCATTCCACCGCGCGGCGTCGAGGTGGCGCGCGGTGTGGCATTCCTCGGCGCCGCCATCGCCTACGGCGGCGTCTGGCTGGCCGTTTCGATGCTGTTCTCGGTGATCTTCCGCTCGACGGCGACCTCGGCCCTGTGTGCGTTGGGCGTGTGGCTGTTTTTCCTGATCGTGTGGCCGTTGGTCGTGCCTGCCATCGTGCTGGCCTTCGCTTCGCCCGACATGCTGTCGGGCCGGGCATCGATCGACGAGACGCTGGCCTTCATTCAGTTTCAATCGTTCCTCGACCGGCTCTCGCCCAATACCTTGTTCGGCGAGGCGGTGATCGGCCTGCTCAATCCCGAGACTCGCACGCTCGGCCCCATCATCCAGAGCCAGATGTACGGGGCGATCATGGGCGCGCCGCTGCCCTTCGGGCAAAGCCTGCTCTTGATCTGGCCGCAGATCACCGGCTTGATTGCCGGCATGATCGTGGTGTTTGCCGCGGCCTATGTGATTTTTCAGCGCGAGGAAGTCAGAGCCTGAAGGACTGGACGCAAGCGGCGGCCCTCAACAACGCGCGTTGGTGCGATGCGGTCTGTCGCGCGCATGGCCGGCCGGGGACGTTCCTGCCGCACATGTGGGTTAATGCCGAGCCCGTGCCGCGCTTCTATCCCAATGCGGCCACGCTGGCGCACGACGACGCGGCCCTGGCCGAGCAGCGCGGCACCATCGACATCCTGCTGAAGTCGAACCTGCCCGGCCGCTGGGCGGTGAAGGACAGTTTCAACACGCTCGACCTGTCGCGTCGCGGCTTCGAGCCGCTGTTCGACGCCCAATGGATCCGGCAGCTGCCGCTCCTCATTGCACGGACATCGTCGGGCCTTGCCTGGGAGCGCGCGAGATGGGGCGAGGCCTTTCCGCCGGCGCTGTTCGAGGACGAGAATTTCGCCATGTTCGCAGGCCGCCGTGACGGCGCCATCGTCGCCGGCGGCATGTTCTATCGCGCCGAGAATGTCGTCGGCCTGTCCAATGTCGTGGCCGAGCCCGCCGATTCGGTGGCGGTGTTCCGTGACCTGGCCTCGCTCGCGGCCAATACTTTTCCCGGCCTGTCGCTGGTCGGCTACGAATCGGGCAACGAGCTGAAGTCGGCCCAGGGAGCGGGCTTCGAAGCAGGCGACGCGCTCCGGATCTGGGTCAGGGAACGGGAGTGATTCATTGGACCGCGGGCCTCCCGGCCCGCTCATGAATCCGAGGCGGGCCTGGAGGCCCGCGGTCCGTCATGATTCGTAGCCACACATCTTCAACGCCTCGATCATATGCGATGGCGGCGGCGCGGTGACGGCGATCGGCGGCTTGGTCCTGGACAGCGGCAGCACGATGCCGCGCGAATGCAGATGCAGCAGCTTGCCGGGTTCGGTCTGTCCGTAGAGGCGGTCGGCAATCACCGGGCAGCCGGCCGCTGCGCAATGCACCCGGATCTGGTGGGTGCGGCCGGTCTCGGGCTTCAGCTCCAGCCATGTCATTTCAGGCCCGCGCCCCAATACCTTGTAGCGCGTGACCGCGGTCTGGCCCTTGTCCGAGACCTTCACCGACCAGCCGCTCCTCGTGTTCACCTTGAGCAGCTTCTGGTCGAACACGCCTTCGTCGGCGGGCGGCGCGCCCTGTA
>DATHNU010000314.1:0-4593 GCA_035485695.1 Reyranella sp.
GGTCGCGATCACCAGCACCGGACCGGTGACGTTGGGCAACACGTGGCGGATCATGATCAGGACCGGCGACAGGCCGATCACGCGGGCGGCCTGCACGTATTCCTTGTTCTTCTCGACCATGACCGAGCCGCGCACGGTGCGCGCGTAGCTCACCCAGAAGGACAGCCCGATGGCGCCGACGATCACGATCAACGCGATCTCGTCGTGCCGCTGCACCGAGATGAGGCCGCGCACCACGCCGTCGATCAGCAGCGCCACCAGGATCGCGGGGAAGGTGAGCTGGACGTCGGCGATACGCATGATGACGGCGTCGACCGCGCCGCCGAAATAGCCGCTCACCAGGCCGAGCGCGATGCCCAGCACCATGGCGAAGATCACCGACGCGAAGCCCACCTCGAGCGACAGCCGCGTGCCATACATGATCGACGACAGCACGTCCCTGCCCTGATCGTCGGTCCCCAAAGGGAAGGTCCAGTCACCGTCGTCCGAAATCAAAACCGGCGGCTTCAGGCCGTCGCTGAGGCTGAGCGTCGCCGGGTCGAACGGCGTGTGCGGCGCCAGCACCGGTGAAAGGAACGCCACGGCGATGATGAGGAAGGTGACGACTGCCGCGGCCACCGTCATCGGCGAGGATTTGAAACTCCACCAGACGTCGCTGTCGGTCACCCGATGCAGCCATCCTCCGAGGGCCGAGCTGGTCGCCATGTCAGTGTCCCGCGATGCGCACGTTGCCGCCGC
Source organism: Reyranella sp. (assembly GCA_035485695.1). Taxonomy (GTDB): domain Bacteria; phylum Pseudomonadota; class Alphaproteobacteria; order Reyranellales; family Reyranellaceae; genus Reyranella. The sequence goes on from DATHNU010000314.1 coordinate 739, forward strand.
CGCGCAGGCGCGGATCGACGGCGGAATAGAGCAGGTCGACCACGAGGTTGATCACCACGAACAGGAGCCCGATCAGCATCAGGTAGGCCGCCATGACCGGGATGTCGGAAAACTGCACCGACTGGATGAAAAGCTGGCCCACGCCCGGCCAGGCGAACACCGTTTCTGTGACGACGGCAAAAGCGATCAGCGAACCCAGCTGCAGGCCGAACACGGTGATCACCGGCACCAGGGTGTTCTTCAGCGCATGGCCGAAATTGATGGCCCGGTTGGAAAGGCCGCGGGCGCGGGCGAACTTGATGTAGTCGGTGCGCATCACCTCGAGCATTTCGGAGCGCACCAGGCGCATGATCAGGGTGAGCTGGAACAGGCCAAGCGTGATCGACGGCAGGATGAGCGCCTTGATGCCGGACCAGGTGAGAAAATTGGTCGTCCACCAGCCGACTTGCACCGTTTCGCCGCGCCCGAACGACGGCAGCCAATGCAGGCTGACCGCGAAGATGAGGATCAGCAGGATACCCACCAGGAAGGGCGGCAGCGAAACACCGAACAGGGACACCGCCTGCAACAGGCGGCTCGACCAGTGATTAGGATAGAGCCCGGTATAGACGCCCATCGGCACGCCGACGAACAGGATGAAGACGGCGGCGCAGAAGGACAGTTCCAGGGTGGCCGGCACGCGCTCCAGGATGAGACGTCCGACCGGCTCGGAGGTGCGGTAGCTCAGGCCGAAATTGCCGCTCGATGCGTTGTAGATGAAGCGAGCGAACTGGATCGGCGCCGGATCGTTCAACCCCAGTTTGGTGCGGAGCTCATCTCGCTGCTCCATGGTCGTGTCCTGGCCGACCATGGCGTTGATTGGGTCGCCGACATAGCGGAACAGCGAGAAGGCAACCACGCCCACCGTAAGGAGCACGGCGATTGATTGCAGGATGCGTCGCAGGATGAAGGCAAGCATTTCTGATCGGTCGGCCTAGTCTGCAGGCCTAGCAGGATTGTGGCCAAAACGGAACGCGCGTTTGGCCGCCTGTCGGTATGTCCCTCTCCGACGGGCGTAGCCCCTCACCCAGCCTCTCCCCCTAGCGGGGGAGAGGAGCATGAGGAGGAACGCGAACGATCGACCCCTACTTCACGGTTACGAAGCGCAGCGGGAAGGTGTTGTCGGCCGGCTGGAACAGGTCGATGTTCTTGCGCGCCGCCCAAACGACTGCCTGCTGGTGCAGCGGGATATAGGCGAAATCGTCGACATAGAGCTTGGTCGCCTCGGCGATCTCGGCGTCGCGCTTGGCCTTGTCGGTCTCCTGCTCCATCTTGTCGGCGAGCGCGTCGAGTTTGGGGTTCGAGTAGCCGCCGGCGTTGAACTGGCCCTTCTTGGTCTCCTTGTTCGGGGTCTCGATCAGCGCCTCGAAGACGTTGTGCACGTCGTAGGTCTGGGCCGGCGACCAGCCGAGCATGTAGAAGCTCGTCTCGCCCTGTGACAGGTCGTTCTTGCGCAGGATCTTGGCGAAGTAGAGGTTGCGGGTCTGCGCCCGCAGATTCACCTTCACGCCGATCTTGGCCAGCATGGCCACGACCGCCTGGCAGATCTTCTCGTCGTTGACGTAGCGGTCGTTCGGGCAATCCATGCCGACTTCAAAACCGTTGGGATAGCCCGCGTCGGCCAGAAGCTTCTTGGCCTCGTCCGGCTTCAGGAGCGCCGGACGCTTGTCGAGGTCCTTCATGTAGCCGTTGATGCCCGGCGCCACCATCAGGTTGGTCGGATAGGACTGGCCGCGCATCACCGTGCGCTTGATGGCGTCGACGTCGATCGAGCGATGCAACGCCTCGCGCACGCGCTTGTCCTTGAACGGGTTCTTGCCCTTGATGTTGGATTCGAGCAGCTCGGGCCGCTCCTGGTCCATGCCGAGATAGACGATGCGGGTCTCGGGGCCTTCCATCACATTGACGTTGGCATCCTTCTTCAGCGTCTCGGTGTCGGCCGGGGGCACCTCGTACATCATGTCGATGTCACCCGACTTCAGCGCCGCCACTCGTGTCGCGGCGTTGGCGACCGGCGTGAAGATCACCTCGGTGAGGTTATGCGTGGGCTTGTCCCACCAGGTCGGGTTGGCGACCAGGATGGTCTTCTCGCCGGCGCGGCGCTCCTTCAGCATGAAGGGCCCGGTGCCCATGGCGTTGCGGGTAGCGAAGTTCTCCTCGTTCTTGGTCATGTCCGCCGCGTTGACGGCATTGTTCTTCTCGGCCCACGCCTTGGACATCATGCCGAGCGCCGACCATTTGTCGGCGAGCAGCGGATCGGGATACTTGGTGGTGACCTCGACGCGCAGGTCGCCCGCCTTCTTGATCTCCTTCACCGACACGAAATTGCCCTGCATGTTCGAGCCCGGACCGTTGGCGCGGTTGAGCGAGAACACGATGTCGTCGGCGGTCAGCGGCGAGCCGTCCTGGAACTTCACGCCCGGGCGGATGTCGAAGAACCAGGTCGTCGGATCGCTCTGGCCCCACTTGGTGGCGAGCGCCGGCTCGAGCTTCAGGTTCTTGTCGCGACGGACCAGCGGATCGTAGATGTTCTGGGTGAAGGTCAGGAGAAAGGTCTCCTGACGGGCAAAGGGATCCATCGAGCTGACGTCGCCCGAATTGGCCCATTTGAAAGTCTTGGCGTCCGCCGCTGACGACGTCATCCCGAGACCCGCACAGGCGACCGCCGCCAGCGCAAAAGAATGCCGGAAACTGAAGTTCATCCTAATTACCCCTTCGTGGCGCCACACCCGTGTCGCGCCTTGTGGTCTCCCCGACCCTGGAGCTATGCGCACGCGCATACCTCAGTGCACGTTGCACCGGCTGTGAGTTGGCGTCAATTGCCCAAATTTTTTGCAGGGCTGGCGCAGTTGGACATCCCCAGCCCGGGGCCGCTATCGTGCAAATCTCGTTACTTTTTCTCAGGGTGCGGCCATGAATGACGTCTCACGCAGCTTCCGCGGCAATTCCAACGCGGCCCGCGACATCGCGCATCACCTGCACCCCTACACCAACTTCAAGAAGCACGAGCAGACCGGCCCGCTCACCATCGTGCGCGGCCGCGGCATCTACGTCACCGACGACGACGGCAAGGAATATATCGAGGGCATGGCCGGCCTTTGGTCGGCGGCGCTGGGCTTCAGCAACGAGCGGCTGGCGACGGTCGCCTACGAGCAGATGAAGCAGCTGCCGTTCTACCACGCCTTCAACCAGCGCAGCCACGAGCCCGCCATCAATCTCGCCGAGAAGCTGAAGCAAATGGCGCCGGTCGAGATGTCGAAGGTGTTCTTCGCCAACTCCGGCTCCGAGGCCAACGACACCGTCGTGAAGATGGTGTGGTACGTGAACAATGCGCTGGGCCGGCCGCAGAAGAAGAAGATCGTTTCGCGCCTCAAGGGCTATCACGGCATCACCGTGGCGTCGGGCAGTCTTACCGGCCTGCCCAACAATCACCGCTCCTTCGACCTGCCGATCGCCGGCATCGTGCACACCACGACGCCGCACTACTATCGCGGCGCCAAGGACGGCGAGACCGAGGAGCAGTTCGCGACGCGCTGCGCCGAGGAGCTCGAAGCGCTGATCGTCAAGGAAGGCGGTGCCGACCAGGTCGCCGCCATGATCTGCGAGCCGGTGATGGGCGCTGGCGGCGTGATCGTGCCGCCCAAGGGCTACTACGAGAAGATCCAGGCGGTGTGCCGCAAGTACGACATGCTGTTCGTCGCCGACGAGGTGATCTGCGGCTTCGGCCGGACCGGCAACGTCTGGGGCAGCCAGACGATGAACATCAAGCCGGACATCCTGACCTGCGCCAAGGCATTGTCGGCGTCGTTCCTGCCG
>DATHNU010000315.1:0-7561 GCA_035485695.1 Reyranella sp.
CGCACCATCGACAGCCACATCAAGCGGGTGCGCCGCAAGTTCCGCGAGGTCGACGGCGAGTTCGAGCAGATCGAAACGCTCTATGGCATCGGATACCGATACCGCGACTCCTGAGCCCGGCCGGCGCCGGTTCGGACTGCACGGCCTGGGTTCGCGGATCGCCGCGGCGTTCAGCCGCCGCGGCGTCGCGCCTGCGCCGGCGCGGCCTGCCGAATCGCCCTCGCTGCTGCGCCGCCGGCGCAGCGCCACGCGACGCCATTCGCCGCTCACGCGCCGCATCCTGCTGCTCAACATCGTGCCGGTGGCGCTCTTGACCCTGGGCGCGGTCTATCTCAGCGACTATGAGGAAGAACTGATCGACACCGAGCTCGCCTCCCTGGCCGTGCAGGGCGAGATGGTGGCGGCCGGCATCAGCGAGGTCGCGGTGGCGGGTGGCGAGACCACGGTCAACCGGCTCGACGCCGACACCGCGCGCCAGCTTCTCACCCGGCTGGTCCGCCCGACCGGCGTACGCGCCCGCCTGTTCAGCGAGACCGGCGAGCTTCTGGGCGATTCGGCCATCCTGAGCGAGGCCGGCCGTATCCACGTGATGCCGCTGCCGCCGCCGGAGGAGCCGGCCACCGTCGAGCCCGAGTTCGGCGAACGGGTCGGCGACTGGCTCGCCCGCCAGCTGTCACGTGCCGACCGCTTCCCCGAATATGTCGACCGCGCTTCGCCCACGGTGCGCGACTTCCCCGAGGCGGCGAGCGCGCTGCGCGGCTTCAACGCCTCGGCCGTGCGGATGGCGTCCGATGGCCGGCTGATCCTGAGCGCCGCCGTGCCGGTGCAGCGCTACAAGCAGGTGCTGGGTGCGCTGATGCTGACGCGCGACAACCGCGCCATTGCCGCCTCGCTGCGCGAGGTGCGCTACGACATGATGGTGATCGCAGCCGCAGCACTTGGCATCACGGTGCTGCTGTCGCTTTACCTCGCCGGCACCATCACCCAGCCGATCGTGCGCCTCGCGCGCGCCGCCGACGAGGTCCGGCTGGCGCGCGAGAGCCGCCCGGAGATCCCCGATCTCGGCAAGCGCGGCGACGAGATCGGCGATCTGAACGACGCGCTGCGCTCGATGACCGACGCGCTGTGGCAGCGCATCAACACCATCGAGAGCTTCGCTGCCGACGTGGCGCACGAGCTCAAGAATCCGCTGACCTCGCTCAGATCGGCGATCGAGATGGCGGCGCGGCCCAATCTCGAGCCCGACCGGCGGGAAAAGCTGATGGCCATCGTGATGGACGACATCAACCGGCTGAACCGGCTGATCTCCGACATTTCGGACGCCTCGCGGCTCGACGCCGAACTGATGCGCGGCGAGGTCAAGCCGGTCGACCTGAACGCGCTGCTGAGCGACATGGTGCGCCACTACGCCGTCACCGCGTCGCAGAAGTCGGGCGTCGAGGTCGACTACCGGCTCGCCGCCAACCCGCCCTTCGCCGCGCACGGCCATGACGGCCGTTACGGCCAGGTGTTCCGCAACGTGATCGACAATGCGCTGTCGTTCAGCCCGTCCGGCTCGCGCATCGTGGTCGAGCTCAGTCGCGAGCCGCGCGGCGGCCCGTTCGTCGTCACCATCGACGACGAGGGCCATGGCATCCCCGAGGAGAACCTGGAATCGATCTTCCAGCGTTTCTATTCGGAGCGCCCGACCGAGCATTTCGGCCAGCACTCGGGGCTAGGCCTGTCGATCTGTCGGCAGATCATGGAGACCTACGGCGGCTCGATCTCGGCCTCCAATCGCCGCGCCGCCGACGGTCGGCTGCTGGGCGCGCGCTTCACCGTTCGCGTGCCGGCCGCCGCTGGCAAGTGATGTCGGCATGACGACGCTGGTGCACGCGACCTGCGTGGCGTTTCGCCCGCGTGGCCGGAACTGGCGTGCGGTCCTGCTGCGCGGGCCTTCGGGGGCCGGGAAGTCTGACCTGGCGTTACGCCTGATCGAGATGGGCGGCCGGCTGGTGGCCGACGACCAGACCGAGCTTGTCCGCCGGGGAAAATCCGTCATCGCCGGCCCACCCGCCAGGATCGCCGGCCTGATCGAGGCGCGAGGCGTGGGTATCGTGAAACTGGCCCGTGACCAACTGGTGGCCCGTGCGCCGGTGGTTCTGCTGGTCGACCTGGCGCCGCCGGAACGCATCGAACGCCTGCCCGAACCGGCGCGCGAACCCCTGCTGGGCGTCACCCTGCCGGTGCTGATGTTGGCGCCCTTCGAGGCCTCCGCCTCTGCGAAGTTGCGCCTTGCCTTGACGCGAATCGCGGTCGCATGATCGGTGCGGCTTCCGCCATGCCCGACAGCCCGACCCCCTCTGCCCCGATCGGCGCCCCGTCCGCCATCCACGATACGCGACGGCCCTTCGTCGTCGTGACGGGCCTGTCCGGCGCCGGCCGCATCACCGCGCTGCATGCCCTGGACGACATGGGCTACGTTGCGGTCGACAACATTCCGCTGCCCCTGCTCGGCGACCTGATGCGCTCGACCGCCGGCAATCCCGGTGAGATGGCGGCGCCCCTCGCTTTCGGCGTCGACACCCGCACCTACGGCTTCGATCCGCACGAGCTGGTGCGCCAGGTGCGCCGGCTGCGCGACCGTCCAGACATCGGCGCGCGCCTGCTGTTCCTCGAATGCGAAACCGAAACGCTGCAGCGCCGCTATACCGAGTCGCGGCGGCCCCATCCGCTGGCGCCTGACCGTCCGGTGACGGACGGCATCATCGAGGAGCGTCGCCAGATCGGCTGGATGCGCGATTCGGCCGACGTGGTGATCGACACCTCGGCGCTCTCGCCGCACGAATTCAAGCAGCTGCTGGCCGGCCACTTTGCGCTCGGCCGCAGCCCAGGCACGCGGCTTTCAGTGATGTCCTTCTCCTACCGGCGCGGCCTGCCGCGCGAGGCCGATCTCGTGTTCGATGTCCGGTTCCTCAAGAACCCGCACTACGAGCCGACGCTGAAGCCCCTCACCGGCCGCAGCCCGGCGGTTGCCGCCTATGTCGCCAGCGACCCCGGCTACCGGCCGTTCCTTGACGGGCTAAAGGGTCTGGTCGGGCCGCTGCTGCCGCGTTTTGACGCAGAGGGAAAAAGCTATTTGACCATTGCCATTGGCTGCACCGGCGGGCGTCACCGCTCCGTGGCGGTGGCCGAAGAGCTGGCGGACTGGTTGCGCGGCGCGGGCCGCTCCGTCACTCTCTCCCACCGGGACGCCGAAGCAGCCGGGGGGGCTGGTGGCGCAGGGGCAGAGCGAACGACATGATTGGTATCGTACTGGTTACCCACGGCAATCTGGCGCGTGAATTCCTGGCCGCGCTCGAGCATGTCGTCGGTCCACAGCAATGCGTCTCGACGGTATGCATCGGCGCCGACGACGACATGGAAAAGCGACGCGCCGAGATCCTGGAAAGCGCGCGAGCCTGCGACAATGGCGATGGCGTGATCGTACTGACCGACATGTTCGGCGGCACGCCGTCCAATCTCGCGATCTCGATCATGGAGCAGGCACGCATCGAGGTGCTGGCCGGCGTCAACCTGCCGATGCTGGTGAAGCTCGCTTCGGTGCGCAACCGGCCGATCGGCGAAGCCGTGCGCATGGCCCAGGAGGCCGGCCGCAAGTACATCACCGTCGCCTCGCGCATCCTGGCCAAGGAAGCTTCGTGAGCGACGCCGCGTCGCAAGGCGCGGACGCCGGCATCGGCGCGCTCCGCCGGACCCTCTCGATTGCCAACAAGCGCGGCCTGCATGCCCGCGCCGCCGCCAAGTTCGTACGCACCGCCGGCCAGTTCGATGCGAACGTGCGCGTCAGCTTCAAGGGCCAGGAAGTCTCCGGCCTTTCCATCATGGGCCTGATGATGCTGGCCGCCGGCATCGGCAGCGAGATCGAACTATCCTGCTCGGGCCGCCAGGCCGTCGAGGCCATGGCCGCACTGTCGGCCCTGGTCGAGAGCAAGTTCGGCGAGGACTAAGGGCGCGCAAGCTGCACCAGCGCTCGGGATGACATCACTTCTCGGCGCAAGCCATGCGATGACACCGAGGCAGGCGGATTTGCCATCGAAGTAGCTTGCAAGCATAAAGCCCGCGTTATCTGCCCATAAATTCTTGCTTATATGCGCATGGGACGCGTTGAGGCGGTGTGGAGCCGCTGATATGACACGCGCGCCTTTTCATCCCCCCGAAATGCCAGGAGCGCCAGATGGCCCAGGATTACATCGTCAAGGATATCGGGCTCGCCGACTGGGGCCGCAAGGAACTCGACATGGCCGAGACCGAAATGCCCGGCCTCATGTCGATCCGCAAGGAATATGGCCCGAAGAGACCGCTCAAAGGCGCGCGCATCGCGGGCTCGCTGCACATGACCATCCAGACCGGCGTCCTGATCGAGACGCTGAAGGCGTTGGGCGCCGACGTCCGCTGGGCCTCGTGCAACATCTACTCGACGCAGGACCATGCCGCAGCGGCGATCGCCAAGGCGGGCACGCCGGTTTTCGCGATCAAGGGCGAGAGTCTCGCGGAATATTGGGACTACACTCACAAGATCTTCGAATGGGGCGACGGCGGCGAGCCCAACATGATCCTCGACGACGGTGGCGACGCGACGTTGCTGGTCCATCTTGGCGCGCGCGCGGAGAAAGATCCCTCGCTGATCGCCAAGCCGACCAACGAAGAAGAAGAAGTCCTCTACAAGGCGATCGCCAGGACGAACAAGGAAAAGCCCGGCTGGTACGCGAAGCTCGGCGCCGCGATCAAGGGCGTGACCGAAGAGACGACCACGGGCGTGCATCGCCTCTACACCATGGCGAAGGAAGGCAAGCTCCTGTGGCCGGCCATCAACGTCAACGATTCGGTCACCAAGTCGAAATTCGACAATCTCTACGGCTGCCGTGAATCGCTGGTCGACGGCATTCGCCGCGGCACCGACGTCATGATGTCGGGCAAGGTGGCGATGGTCGCGGGCTTCGGCGACGTCGGCAAGGGCTCGGCCGCCTCGCTGCGCCAGGCCGGCTGCCGCGTCATGGTCTCCGAGGTAGATCCAATCTGCGCCCTGCAGGCGGCAATGGAAGGCTACGAGGTCGTGACCATGGAGGATGCCGCCCCGCGCGCCGACATCTTCGTCACTGCGACCGGCAATGTCGACGTTCTCACGCTCGACCACATGAAGGCGATGAAGCACCGCGCCATCGTGTGCAACATCGGCCATTTCGACTCCGAGATCCAGATCGCGAACCTCCGCAACTTCAAGTGGCACAACGTGAAGCCGCAGGTCGACGAGGTCGAATTCCCGGACGGCAAGCGCATCATCGTTCTGTCGGAAGGCCGCCTGGTGAACCTGGGCAATGCGACCGGCCACCCGAGCTTCGTGATGTCGGCCTCGTTCTCGAACCAGACGCTGGCCCAGATCGAGCTGTGGACCAACCCGGGCAAGTACGAGAAGAAGGTCTACACCCTGCCAAAGTTCCTCGACGAGAAGGTGGCGGCGCTCCATCTCGAGAAGGTCGGCGCCAAGCTGACCAAGCTCCGTCCCGACCAGGCGAAGTACATCGGCGTGCCCGAGGCCGGCCCCTTCAAGGGCGACCTCTACCGCTACTGATCGACCCACAGGACGCACGCCGGGGGCAACGTGTTAAAAGTCGGCATCGGGAGCACCGGTGCCGACATTTTCTTTTTTCCTGCCTGATGAAGCTGCCACGGAGCGGTTGGGGGCGACCCTCGCCAGCCGCCTGAGGCCGCGCGACGTCGTGGCCCTGCAGGGCGGGCTGGGCGTCGGCAAAACCACCCTGGCGCGTGCCATCCTGCGCGCTGCATCGGGCGATCCGGCGCTGATCGTGCCCAGCCCGACCTTCACCCTGGTCGAGATCTACGACACGCCGATCGGCGTCTTCTGGCATTTCGACCTCTACCGTCTGGAGGAGCCGGAGCAAGTGTTCGAACTGGGCTGGGAGGAGGCGCGCGCCGATGGCATGGCGCTGGTCGAATGGGCGGAACGGCTGGGCACGCTGCTGCCCCGCGAGCGGCTTACGGTGACGCTGGCCATGGAAGGCGACGGCAGGCGCGCCGATCTGGAGGGAGAAGCCCGCTTTGGCGGCCTCTGAACGCGACAGGCTGCGCGCCGATTTCGTCCGCCGCGCCGGCTGGGGCGATGCCGGCGAGCGGCTGCTGGCGGGCGATGCCTCGTTCCGCAAATATTTCAGGCTGAGCCGGCCGCGCGGCTCGGCCGTCGTCATGGATGCACCGCCGCCGCAGGAGGACGTGCGGCCGTTCGTGCGCATCGGCCGTCACCTGATCGGGCTCGGCCTCAGCGCGCCGGCGATCCATGCCGAGGACGAGGCCAACGGCTTCCTTCTGCTGGAGGATCTCGGCGACGATACCTTCGCCCGCGTGCTCGCGGCGGGCGGCGACGAAGGCGAACTCTATGGCCACGCCACCGATGTGCTGGTCGTCTTGCATCATGCCGGCGCACGTGCGCTGTTGCCCGGCCTCGGCGCCTACGCCGGCGAAGCGCTGATCGATGCGGCAATGCTGCTGCCGGACTGGTATCTGCCCGCCGCGACCGGCCGACCGACGCCGGGCGAGGAGACGGCGGCCTATCGCACTGCCTGGCGCGCCTGCCTCGCCAACCTGCCGGTGGCGCCCGACACGTTGCTGCTGCGCGACTACCACAAGGACAATCTCATGTGGTTGCCGGGTCGGCCTGGCGTCATGGCCTGCGGGCTGCTCGATTTCCAGGATGCGCAGCAGGGCCACCCATCCTACGATCTCGTCTCGCTGATCGAGGACGCCCGCCGTGACGTTTCACCCGCCGTGCACGCTGCCTGCCTGGCGCATTACATCGACGAAACGGGGCTCGACAAGAAAGACTTCGGCACCGGCTTTGCCCTCATGGCGGCCCAGCGTCACGCCCGCATCATCGGCCTGTTCATCCGCTTGCTGAAGCGCGACGGCAAACCCGATTACCTGCCGCACCTGCCGCGCGTCTGGCGGATGTTCGAGCGCTCGCTGCAGCACGAGGCGCTGATGCCGTTGCGGGCCTGGGTCGACCGCCTGCTGCCGACCGCGTTGCGGCGGATCGGTGCCGCGTGATCGATACCGCCATGATCCTGGCGGCCGGCCGCGGTGAGCGCATGCGGCCGCTGACCGACACCATACCCAAGCCGCTGATTCCCGTGGCCGGCCGCTCCCTGCTCGAACGTTCTCTGGATCGACTGATCGCCCATGGCGTCAGCAATATCGTCGTGAACGTCCACCATCTCGGCCAGCAGATCGCCGATCGCATAGGGGATCGCGCCCGAATCGTGTACGAGGAGCGATTGCTGGAAACCGGTGGCAGCGTGAAGAACGCCTTGCCTCTCATGGGCGCCGGCCCGTTCTTCGTGCTGAATGGCGACGGCCTGTGGCGCGAGAAGTCGGGCACCATGCTCGAGCGGCTGGAAATGAAGTGGAATCCCGACCGCGTGGATGCGTTGCTGCTGCTTCATCCCATCCACAAGGTGATCGGCCGCGAGGCGACGGATCGCGGCGACTATTTCATTGAACCCGGCGG
>DATHNU010000316.1:0-7072 GCA_035485695.1 Reyranella sp.
GTCTGCGTCAGCATCTGCGCCTACGGCCACGAGGGTCCGTGGGCGGAGCGCCGCGGCTTCGATTCGATCGTGCAGAACGTGACCGGCCTTGCCGCCACGCAGGGTTCGCTCGCCAAGCCACGCAACCTGCCGGTGCAGGCTCTCGACTACATCGCGGGATACCTCGGCGCGCTGGGCGCCATGGCGGGCCTCGCCCGTCGCGTGGAACAAGGCGGCTCGTGGCTGGTGCGCGTCTCCCTCGTCCAGGTCGCGCACTGGCTGGCGAGCCTCGGCACGGTCGACGCCAGCCAGGGCGCCGCCGAGCTGCCCGAAGCCGAACTCGCCCGCTACCTCATGGAAAGCGACGGCCCGTTCGGTCACCTGCGGCATCTGAAACCCGTCACGCAGTTCAGCGAGACTCCGGCCTATTTCGCCAAGCCCGCCGAGCCGCTCGGCACCTCACCGGCATGCTGGGCTTGATTTCGCCGGCGGCACTGGACAATTTCCGCCGATGCCGATGTTCACCCTTAAAGCGGCCGCGGCGCAGCTGCCCCAGCTGATTGCACGCGCCGAGGCTGGCGAAGAAATCCGCTACGACCGCGAATGGCCGGGACGCGCCCTGCAGACCATGTGGTGATCCCCAAGTGGAGATCAGGGGGCGCATGGCGGCCGACGACTCAGCCATTCGCCGGCTGAACGACGATGCCTTCGGCGGCCCCTCTGAATCACGGTTGATCGAAGACCTGCGCGCTGCCGTCGAGCTCGTGGCGGTCGAGAACGGCGACATCGTCGGCCATATCCTGTTCAGCGTGCTGGCCACAACCATCGACCGGCAGGCCGTGCCGGCGCTGGCCCTGGCGCCCATGGCGGTGCGGCCCGATCGCCAGCGCCAGGGTATCGGCAGCGTATTGGTGCACGCCGGACTCCGCCTCGCGCGCGAGCGCGACTGGCGAGCCGTCATCGTGCTGGGACACAAGGAGTATTATCCGCGCTTCGGCTTTTCCGCCGCCCTGGCGCGGCCGCTCGAGGCACCGTTCTCGGGCGACGCCTTCATGGCGCTGGAACTCGCGCCCGGCACGTTACGAGGCGCGAAAGGCCGCGTGGCCTACCCGCCGGCCTTCGGTGTCACAAATGCCTAGAGCGGAATGGGATGAGTTGGAACCGCGTGCGGTTCCAACTCATCCCATTCGCGCGCACGGGAGATCGTGGTTCCACAGGGCATGACCCATCATGCCCTAGGCCGCGCGGCGCAGCGTCGGTGTCTCGAGCGCGGTGATGAAGCGCCGGCAGAACGCCTCGGCGGTGGTGCGGAATACCTTGGCCTTGAGCGCCGCCTGCCGCTCCTTGCGTTCGGCCAGCGACATGGTGAGCCCGACATGCATCGCCTCGGCGATGGCATCGGGGTCGAACGGATTCACGATCAACGCCTCGGTGAGTTCGTGGGCCGCGCCCGCAAATTGCGAGAGCACCAGCACGCCCGGATCGTCGTCGGGCTGGGCGGCGACGAATTCCTTGGCCACCAGGTTCATGCCGTCGCGCAGCGGCGTCACCACACCGATGCGGCCGATGCGGTAGAGGCCGGCCAGGGTTGCGCGCGGCGCCGGCCGCGTCGAGTAGCGCAGCGGCGTCCAGTCGAGCTCCGAGAAGCGGCCATTGATGCGCCCTGTCAGCCGGTCGAGCTCGGCCCTGAGCTTGCGGTATTCGTCGACCTCCTCGCGCGAACGCGGGCAGATCTGCAGGAAGTGGATCTTGCGGCGGTGCTCGGGATGACGCTCGAGCAGGCGGCCATAGGCCTCGAAGCGCTGCGGCAGGCCCTTGGAATAATCCATGCGGTCGACGCCGATGGCGAGGTCGCGCCCGACCAGGCTGCCGGCGACCCTTTGCACAAGCTTGTCCTTGGCGGCGCGCTCGGCCTCGTGGGCGAAGCCTTGCGCGTCGATGCCGATCGGGTCGGCGAAGACGCGCATGCGCCGGCCGTTCAGCCGCACCCATTCGCCGTCGATCGTCGCCCCCAGCATGCGCTGGGCGCAGTCGCGGAAGTCGCGGGCATGTTCCTCGGTCTGGAAGCCCACGAGATCGTAGGCGCAGAGGTCGGCCACCAGCTCGCGCGCCACCGGCATGGCCTCCAGCATCGACGGCGGCACGAACGGCACGTGGAGGAAAAAGCCGATCGGCCCCTGAAAGCCGTGCTGGCGCAGCATGCGGCCGAACGGCAGCAGGTGGTAATCGTGCGCCCACACCGTGTCGTCGGGCTGCACCACCTGGCTGAGCGCCGCGGCGAAGGTCTCGTTGACCGCGAGATAGCCGCGATAGTCCTCGCGACGGAAATGCATGAGGCCGAGACGGAAATGCAGCAGCGGCCACAGCGCACCGTTGGCGAAGCCGACATAGAAGGCGCGATGCGCCTCCGCGGTGAGGTCGACGGTGGCGTAAGTGACGCCGCGTGCCTCGACCAGCGCCGGCTGAATCGCGGGCGAAGCGGCGAGCCGGCCGCTCCAGCCGAACCACATCGCGCCCGGCGTCAGGAGATCGCGCAATGCCACGGCGAGGCCGCCGGCCGCGGTGATGCGGGCTTTTGGAATCGGCACCCGATTCGAGACGATCACGAGGCGTGCCATGGTCCCTCCTCCCAACTCCGCAACAGGTGCATGGCTGACAGGATCAGCCCGACCTGCGAACAGGCCTGCGGAAATTGGTCTTTCCAGCTTAGCATGCCGATCTCGGGGTGCACGAGGCCCGCAGAGAGTCTGTCGAGATCCATCCGTTTGGCACTACGGCCCGGCCGGTGCGGCGCCGTCCCGTACAGTGTTGCTGCAAAGCTGTGCACTTCCTCGCGCTCCCGGTCCTCCCAAAAGGCCCGCGTTACAGTTTAACGCCGAACGACGTGCCTCGTTCCCGACCACGCAGAGCGCGCGAGTGCTCACGCAATGACCCTTATGAGGAAACCCCGAGCGGCGGCGCCGGCGCGACACGGTTGCTCAAAAGTTCGACGCCACGCGACAGCCAGGCGCGCACTGCCGCCGGATCGCCGCCGAACACTTCGGCCACGCGCAGTCCTTCGCCGCCAAATTGGCGGGCGGCCGCCATGCCGGCTTCATCCGTGAAGTCGTCACCGACAAAGATCGGACGACGCCCCCGGAACGGCGCCTGCGCCATCAGCCGCTCGACCGCATGACCTTTGGAAGCCGCGCGCGGGCCGATCTCGACGGCTTCGCGGGCCGGGATCAGATGAAACCGCGAATGATCCTGCGGGACCAGGCCGCGTACGAGGCGCCATACCTCGGTGCCGCGATCAGGCGCCAGGCGATAGTGAACCGCCACGCCGTGCGCCTTGGGCTCGACCCGCACGCCCGGCCAGCGCTCGGCCGCCGCCCGCAAGACCTCGCGCCAGTCGTCGGGGACGGCGAGCCCCTTGGGCATCTCCTCGACCCTGCCATCCTGGTAACGGAGCGCCACGCCGTGCTCGCCCGCCGCGCTGGCGGAGTATGGCGCGAGCAGGCTGTCGATGACAGCGATCGACCGGCCGCTCACGATGGCGACCGCGCCGCCCAGCAGGGCGTTAAGGCTGGCGAGCAGTCCGGGCAGGTTGGGCGCCACCACGACCGATTCCGGCGTCGGCGCGATCTCGAGCAGCGTGCCGTCGAGATCGAGGAACAACGCGTTCGTCCGGTCGAGATCCGGCGGTGTCATCCTGCCCCCTCTGCACCAACGACAAAACTCTCAGGGCGCGCAGGGGTTTGTCGACCACAACACGCCGCGTATGCGGGGCCGTCCCGGGCAAGCGGCCGCGCCTTGCGCGCGGGCAGTCAACGCTGGCCGACGACAGTGGTTCCTAGCACGACGCGGCGGTCTGGCGACAGTGGCGGAAAAAGCCCTAACGCAGCGGCCCGATGGGCTGCCAGAACGATTTCCCCGATTCGTAGGCTGCCGCGGCCGGCGAGATGCCCGCGTCGCGCAGGCTGCGCGCGTCCATGGCCGCGAGATAGCGCCGGGCCGCGCTGCGCTCGCGCCACAGCTTGAGGGCCGCTGCCAGTCGGCGGCCGAGCGACGGACGCGGCAACACTGGTGTCATAAACGCGCCCGGCTGATCGGCGAGGCGATGGCGGGATTCGTAACTCATCTGAACCCTCCTTGGGCTGACGAGTCGAACGTGGGCCTTCGCCATTCCTCTCTCAATTACATCGCAGGTAATCGGGCGCACGAGACATGCTCATGCGAGCGTCGAAGAAACTTATTTAAGAGCTGCTCTAAGTGCGTCGAGTCCGTCGGTCAGCGCGGCCGGACCGGGCTGGAGAATGAGGGGCGACTTGATCTCGATGATGCGGCCCTGGGCGACGGCCGGCAGCGCCGTCCAGGCGGGCCGCTCGGCGATCTGGCGCGGCACGACCTTGCGGCCGCACCACGAGGCCAGGATCACCTCGGGACGTGCCGCGATTACGGCTTCGGAAGAGACGATGCGCTCGCGTGCGCCGGCCGCGCCACGCAGGTGTGCGAACACATCCTCGCCGCCTGCCACCTCGATCAGCTCCGACACCCAGCCGATGGCCGAGATCATCGGATCGTTCCATTCCTCGAAGTAGACTCGCGGCCGGTGCGTCGATCCCTTGCTGGCGCGGGCTACGTCCATGACCCTTGCCTCGAGCGAACGCGCCAGCGCCTCGGCCTTGTCGCCCGCGCCGACCAGTGCGCCCAGCGTGCGGATCATGGCGAAGATGCCGCCAAGGTCGCGCTGGTTGAACAGGTGAACGGCGACGCCCGACTTGGCGAGGTCTCTCACGATGTCGGCCTGCAGGTCGGAGAAGGCCAGCACCAGCTCGGGCTCGAGGGCGAGGATCTTGTCGAGGCGCGCCGAGGTGAAGGCGCTCACCCGGGGCTTCGACCGCACCTCGGGCGGACGCACGGCATAGCCCGAGACGCCGACGATGCGGTCCTGCTCGCCCAGCAGGTAAAGCGTCTCGACCGTCTCCTCGGTGAGACAGATCAGGCGGCGCGGCGGGAAATGGCGCATGGCTGCCAGTCTATCCCAGCGCGGGTGGCCCTGAGAAATTGTCGGGCATGACAGCCGCGCGCCGCGCTAGTCTCTCCCGTCCTGATGGCGGAGATTTGCATGCTTCCTTCCCAACGCGCGCTGTTCGACATCCCGCGCGACGTCTGTTTCCTGAATGCCGCGTCCTGGAGCCCGCTGCCGCTGGCGGTACAGGAGGCCGGCCGCGCCGCCGTCGGGCGCAAGGGCCAGCCGTGGAAGCTGGAAAGCAACTTCCAGTCCCAGCAGTACGAGCGCGCCCGCAAGGCCGCCGCCGCCTTGATTGGCGCCGATCCTGGCGATGTGGCCCTCATCCCGTCCGTGGGCTACGGCGTGGCCACCGCCGGCAAGGTTTTAGCAATCCCGCGCGGCAGCCGCGTGCTGGTGCTGCAGGACGACCATACCTCGCCGGTGCTCGAATGGATGAGCCGGGCCGAAACCGGCGGCTACACGGTCGAGGCGGTCAAGCAGCCGGCCGACGGCGACTGGACCTCCGCCGTCCTCGAGGCGATCGAGCGGCCGGACGCGGCGCCGTTGGCGCTGGTGTCGATCTCCTCGGTCCATTGGTCGGACGGCGGCGCGCTCGACATGCCGCGCATCGCCAAGGTGGCAAAGGCGAAAGGCGCCGCGCTGTTGGTCGACGCCACGCACGACGCGGGCGTGCGCCCCATCGACGTGAAAACGCTCGATCCCGATTTCCTGATCTTCCCGACCTACAAGTGGGTGCTGGGGCCGTACGGCCGCGCCTTCATGTATGTCGCCAAACGGCGGCAGAACGGCGTGCCGCTCGAGCAGATCTCGGCGTCGCGCAAGGCGGTGTCGGCCGAGGACACGATCTATTTCCGCGACACGTCCTACGTCGAAGGCGCCCGGCGCTACGACATGGGCGAGCGCGACCATTTCATCTCGCTCGAGATGGCGGCCGTCGGCATGGAGATGATGGCGGGCTGGGGCAACGAGCCGATCGTGGCGCGGCTTTCCATGCTGACCGACCGTCTGGCGGACGGCCTGGCCAACTCCGGCGTACGCGTCCTCGACAAGAAACTGCGTGCGCCGCACGTGCTCAGCCTGCAATTCCCGCAGGGCATGGCGCCGGATCTGCCCAAGAAGCTCGCGGCCGAGAACGTCTATGCCGCGCCGCGGCTCGGCCGGTTGCGAATCAGCCCGCACGTCTACAACGACGAGGAAGACGTCGAGCGTTTCGTCGAAACCTTCAAGCGCGTCGCCCGCTGACCGCACGCCGTTGATCGAAGCGTGATGTCTGCCCGCCTGGCCGTCGATATCGGCGGCACGTTCACCGACGTCGTGCTGGAAACTGCCGACGGCGCCCATGCGCTGAAAGTCCTGACCACGACCGACGCGCCCGAACGCGGCGTGCTGGACGGCGTGCGCACCATCCTGGCCGAGGCCAAGTGCCGGGCAGCCGACGTCAGCCTCGTGGTGCACGGCACGACGCTCGCCACCAACGCGCTGATCGAACGCAAGGGCGCGCACACGGCGCTGGTCACGACGGAGGGTTTCCGCGATTCGCTGGAGATCGCCTGGGAGCACCGCTTCGAGCAGTACGACATCTACATGGAGCGGCCCGAGCCGCTGGTGCCGCGCGACCTGCGCTTCGGCGTGCCCGAGCGCGTGGCGGCCGACGGCGCCGTGCTTCTGGCGCTCCACGAGCCGGCGGTGCGCGCCGTGGCAACCGAGCTGCGCGCGCGCAGGATCGAAGCCGTGGCCGTCTGCTTCCTGCACAGCTTCACCAACGAGGCGCACGAGCGTCGCGCCGGCGCCATCCTGGCCGAAGAGCTGCCGGGCGTGGCGATCTCGCTCTCCTGCGATGTCTGCCCGGAGATCCGCGAGTACGAGCGCACCTCGACCACCATCGCCAATGCCTATGTCCTGCCGCGCATGGCGGGCTATCTCGGCGCGCTCGAAACCAAGCTCAAGAAGGAAGGCATCGCCGGCCCGTTGCTGCTGATGATGTCGTCGGGCGGCATCACCACGGTCGACACGGCGCGGCGCTATCCCGTGCGACTGGTCGAATCCGGTCCGGCGGGCGGCGCCATCCTGGCCCTGACC
>DATHNU010000317.1:0-2250 GCA_035485695.1 Reyranella sp.
GCGCCAGATGCGCCCGGCGCCGGGACCCGACATGCAGCGCCTGGCCGCCGCCCTGCACGAGCACGGCGCCAAGAGCGACCTGATGGAATCGCGCGCGGCCTTCGCCGAGAAGCGCAAACCCAACTTCAAGGGCTGGAACGACCCCGAGGACCGTTACCGCCTGCCGACGCTCGATTCGGTGAAATGAACGGCGTCGCGGAGTCGACGCCGACCGGCAGGCCCGCGTCTGACGACATTTGCTCAAAAATTATTGTGTGAATTCAATGGGCGAAGGGGGGTTATCCCCCCTTCTGGTGCTTACTTATTCCCGGCAGTCCGTGACCCGATAATTCCTAAAGTCTGAATAAACTAATACTTGACTGTCACTTAAGTTACTTCCATCCTCCACTCTCTTCAAGGCAGCCGAGGCGGGAACCGCGTCATGTTCAGTTACGTCGACGATTGGGCGGAGCAGAGCAGCGATCTCGACGATCGGCAACAGAGTCGTCATGACTGCGTCAATTCCGGCATGCACTGCTGTCACGACGGTCTGGACGGGGTAGCGGAAATTGCGGGAATTGTGAAAACCCCCTGCAAAAATCTGTCGAGCCCGCCTCAGGGGTCCCCTCGTCGAGCGGCGCGTGCTAGGGCTTGAGCATGGCGAAATCCAAGGAACCGGCCGCCCCGGCGGCGGCCAAGAGCGCAAAGAACGGCAAGGACGGCGAGGACAAGCCGATCCGCAACCTCTACCTGGTCGACGGCTCGGGCTACCTGTTCCGCGCCTATCACGCCCTGCCGCCGATGACGCGGCCCGACGGCACGCCGATCAACGCCGTCTTCGGCTTCTGCCGCATGCTGGTGGCCGACCTTCTGGACAAGCCCGAGGTCGACCATGTCGCCATGATCCTCGACGCCGGTGAAGTGACGTTCCGCAACGAGATCTACGACAAGTACAAGGCCAACCGCCCGCCACCGCCGGAAGACCTGATCCCGCAATTTCCGCTGATCCGCGAGGCCGCCAAGGCGTTCAACGTCACGGTGTGCGAGCTCAAGGGCTACGAGGCCGACGACCTGATCGCCACCTATGCCCGCCTCGCCGTCGAAGCCGGCGCCACCTGCACCATCGTCTCCTCCGACAAGGACCTGATGCAGCTCATCCGGCCGGGCGTCGAGATGATGGACCCGATCAAGAAGACCAAGCTCGGG
The DNA here is from genome assembly GCA_035485695.1 of Reyranella sp. Classification (GTDB taxonomy): domain Bacteria; phylum Pseudomonadota; class Alphaproteobacteria; order Reyranellales; family Reyranellaceae; genus Reyranella. The sequence goes on from DATHNU010000317.1 coordinate 1,186, forward strand.
CCCGAGGCGGTGATGGAGAAGTTCGGCGTCGCGCCCGACAAGGTGGTCGACGTGCAGGCGCTGGCCGGCGATTCGACCGACAACGTACCCGGCGTCCCGGGCATCGGCGTCAAGACCGCCGCCCAGCTGATCAACGAGTATGGCGACCTCGAGACGCTGCTGGCGCGCGCCGGCGAGATCAAGCAGCCCAAGCGGCGCGAGGCGCTGCAGCAGAACGCCGAGCTGGCGCGCATTTCGAAGAAGCTGGTCACACTCAGGGACGACGTGCCCACCCCGGCCGAGCCCGAGGCCTTCGACAAGCGCAAGCCCGATCCCAACGTGCTGCTGCCGTGGCTCGAGCTGCAGGGCTTCAAGAGCCTGCTGCAGCGCTTCACCGGCGAACTGGGCGAGGCGACCAGCCCGGTGGCGCCGGCCGCGACGCCCGCACCGGCCAGGAAGACCGAGCCCGCCGATTCCAAGCCGGCGCCGTCGACCGCGCCCCGGTCCAACCAGCCCTTCACCGCCGCCGACTACGAGCTGATCCAGGACGAGAAGGCGCTCGACGAGTGGGTGGCCGAAGCGACCCGGGCCGGCGTCGTCGCCTTCGACTGCGAAACCGACGCGCTCGATTCCAACAATGCGGGCCTGGTCGGCCTGTCGCTGGCGCTGCTCGAAGGCCCGTGGGGCAACGTCAATTCGACGCGCCGGCGCGCCGCCTACCTGCCGATCGGCCATCGCACGCCGGCCGGCGAGGCCCAGGGCGCGCTCGATCTGGCCGGCGACGGCGCCAAGGACGGCGACGGCAAGCTGCTGCCGGGCCAGCTGGCGCTGAAGACGGTGATCGGGAAGCTGAAGCCCCTGCTGGAAGACCCCGCGGTGCTGAAGGTCGGCCAGAACATCAAGTACGACATGTGCGTGTTGCGTCGCCACGGCGTCGAGATCGGCCCGGTCGACGACACGATGCTGCTGTCCTTCGTGCTCGACGCCGGCAAGCACAATCACGGCATGGACGATCTGGCCAAGCTCTATCTCGGCCAGGAGACCATCAAGTTCTCCGACGTCGCCGGCAGCGGCGCCAAGCAGGTG
>DATHNU010000318.1:0-5321 GCA_035485695.1 Reyranella sp.
CGCGCCATATTCCCGTGCAGATCCTGAGCATGGACGAGGACCGCCAGCAGGGCCTGGCGCGTGGCGCCTTCTCCTATCTGAACAAGCCCACGACGCCGGAGGGTCTCAACGCGGCGCTCTCGCGCATCAGCAACTACGTGAAGCCGCGCAAGAAGCGGCTGCTGATCGCCGAGGACAACGAAGCCGAGCGGTTCGGCGTGAGCGAGCTTCTGGCCCACCCCGACGTCGAGATCGCCACCGCCGATTCCGGCCGCGGCGCGCTCGACAAGCTGCGCGAGCAGCGCTTCGACTGCATGGTGCTCGACCTGCGCCTGCCCGATATCTCGGGCTTCGAGGTGTTGGAGGAGATCCAGAAGGACGAGACGCTGGCCGACCTTCCGGTCGTTGTCTTCACCGGCCGCGACCTCTCACCCGAAGAGGATGCCCGGCTGCACACAATGGCGCGCAGCATCGTGGTCAAGGGCGCGGCCTCGCCGGAGCGGCTGTACGACGAGACGGCGCTGTTCCTGCATCAGGTCGCCGACGACCTGCCGGAAGACAAGAAGCGCATGATCGAGCGCCTGCACAGCTCCGACGAGATGCTGGCCGGCCGTACCGTGCTGGTCGTCGATGACGACACGCGCAACATCTTCGCGCTGTCGAGCGCGCTCGAGCGCCGCGGCATGCGGGTGCTGACGGCGACCACCGGCCGCGAGGCGATCGCCATCCTCGAGCGCTCGCCCGAGGTGACGATCGTGCTGATGGACATCATGATGCCCGAGATGGACGGCTACGAGACGATCGCGCTGATCCGCGGCAACCCCGCGCTGCGCCGGCTGCCGATCGTGGCGCTGACCGCCAAGGCGATGAAGGGCGACCGCGAGAAGTGCCTGGAAGCCGGCGCCTCCGACTACCTCGCCAAGCCAGTCAACACGGAGCAGCTTTTCTCGGCGCTGCGGCTCTGGCTGCACCGCTGAATTCGCCGGACGGATCGGTCGCCATGGACAAGGTCAATATCCTGCTGATCGACGATCAGCCGGCGAAGCTTTTAAGCTACGAGGTCATCCTCGCCGAGCTGGGCGAGAACCTGATCAAGGCGACCTCGCCGCACGAGGCGCTCGGCATCCTGCTCAAGACCGAAGACGTGGCGGTCGTGCTGATCGACGTGGTGATGCCGCAGCTCGACGGCTTCCAGCTCGCCGCCATGATCCGCGAGCATCCGCGCTTCCAGAAGCTCGCCATCATCTTCGTCTCGGCCATCCAGGTCGGCGAGATGGACCACCTGCGCGGCTACGAGATCGGCGCCGTCGACTACGTGTCGGTGCCGGTGGTGCCCAAGGTGCTGCGCGCCAAGGTACGGGTCTTCGTCGATCTCTACCGCAAGACCCGTCAACTCGAGGTGCTGAACAGCGAGCTGGAAGCGCGCGTCGCCGCGCGCACCGCCGAGCTCGAGGCGCAGACCGAGCGCTTGCGGCAGAGCGAGGAGCGCCGCTCCATCGCGCTGTCGGCCGGCGACATGGGCTCGTGGGAGGTCGACCTGGTGACAGGTCACCTCGAATGGGACGACGGCCCGTACCGCATTTTCGGCGTCGATCCCGCCGATTTCGAGCCCACGGTCGAGCGCATCGAGGCGATGATGCACCCCGACGATCGCGAGAAGCACGCGCTCGCCGCCATCGTCGGCGCGGGCGGCTCCCGCTTTCAGGTCGAATTCCGCATCGTACGGCCGAACGGCGAAGTGCGCTGGTGCTACGGCGCCGGCATCATCACGCGCGACGCCGATGGCAAGCCTGTGCGCATGAACGGCGTCACCGTTGACATCACCGATCGCAAACGCGCCGAGGAACGGCAGGTGCTGCTGGCGCGCGAGGTCGATCATCGCGCCAAGAACACGCTGGCCGTCGTGCTGTCAGTGCTGCGGCTGACCCGTGCGCCCACCACCAAGGACTTCATCGCCACGGTCGAGGGCCGCGTCCATGCGCTGGCGGCCACCCACAACCTTCTGTCAGCGACGCGCTGGGAGGGTGCCGATCTCGGCAAGATCGTCGAGGAGGAGATGGCGCCCTACCAGGCCAATCACCGCCAGCGCGTGATCACCGACGGCCCTGCGGTCGTGCTGCTGCCGGCGACCGCGCAAGCCGTGGCGCTGGCGCTGCACGAGCTTGCCACCAATGCCGCCAAATATGGCGCGCTGTCGACCGAGACCGGCACGCTCGCCGTGACCTGGCGGGCCGAAGGCGACGCCTTGGTGCTCGACTGGACGGAAACAGGCGGACCGCCCACGGCGGAACCGGCGCGGCTGGGCTTCGGCCTCACCATCGTGCGGTCCAGCATCGAGGCGCAGTTCCGCGGCGGCGTCAGCTACGAGTGGCGGCGCGAGGGCCTGCGCTGCACGCTCTCGATTCCGGCCGCGCAGATCGCGGCGCCGCCGGCTGCCGCCGAGGCGCCTGTGGCTGCACCCGCCGACAACGGAACGCGGCGCAGTCTTGCCGACATGCGCCTGCTGGTCGTCGAGGACGAGTTGCTGGTCAGCATGCTGATCCAGGAGATCCTGGGCGAGCTCGGCGCCACCGTGGCCGGTCCCTACGCGCGCCTGTCCGACGGGCTGGCGGCGGCCAAGGCCGAAGGGTTCGACGGCGCCATCCTCGACCTCAACCTCGCGGGCGAATCGGCCGATCCGCTGGCCGACTTCCTGCTGGCGCGCGGTGTGCCGTTCGTGTTCATCACCGGCTACCAGCGCGAGAGTATCGATCGACGCTACGCCAACGTTCCCGTGCTGCAAAAGCCGATCGACGCGGCCGCGCTCGAAGGCGTGCTGCTGACGCTGCTGGGCAGCGAGCCTCTGCTGCGCGTCGCCGACGGCGGTTGACGGCGGCGTCTCGTCTTTTTCACCATTCGCGAAATGGGCCGACATTGCGGCGGTTCCCGCCGCGCGACGGATATCGTCCGCCACCCTCGGTGCGCGGCTGCGTTGAATGCAGCCCGACCCGAGGAGACCCGAATAATGGCCCGAGATATTCGACACGCGCCGCGCGGTCTGATCGCGCCGCTGACGCAGGCCGCGTTGGCCTCACTTCGCAGCTTGAACGACGGCACACCCATCACCGTGCCTGAGGATCACAGGCTCCGTCTGCTCGAGCTCGCGCTGATCGAGGAAACGCGTGACGGCCTGCTCTCCGTGACAGCGCTGGGACGCGAGCGTCTCATCTCCGATCGATGATCAGTGCGCGGCTCCCGACCTGCCGGCTTCCTCGCGAATCTGGCGCAGGATGTCGCGGCGCAGCGCATTGAACGTCGAGTCGGTCAACATGTCGACGTCGCGCGGTCGCGGCAGGTCGACCGGATTGCGCGAGCGGATCCGCCCCGGCCGCGCGCTCATCACATAGACGGTGTCGGCCAGCAGGATCGCCTCATCGATGTCGTGGGTGATGAAGATCACCGTGCGCTTCAGGGTTTCCCAGACATGCAGCAGCAGCTCCTGCATCTGCAGCCGCGTCTGCGCGTCGAGCGCGCCGAACGGCTCGTCCATCAGGAAGAGCTTGGGTTGCATCAGCAGGCAGCGCGCGATGCCGACGCGCTGCTTCATGCCGCCCGAAAGCTGGTCGGGATAATGACCCTCGAAGCCGCTGAGGCCGACCAGCTCGATGATGCGCTCAGCCTCCTGCTCGAAGCTGCCGCGTTTGTGGCGCTGGATGCGCGGGCCGAAGGTGACGTTGTCGAGCACCGTCAGCCAGGGAAACAGCGCCGATTCCTGGAACACCACCGCGCGGTCGGGCCCGGGCCGGCGCGGCGGGCCGCCGTCGATCCTGAGGCTGCCGGCCGTCGGCTGCTCGAAGCCGGCCACGATGTTGAGCAGGGTCGACTTGCCGCAGCCCGAGGGACCGAGCAGCGCCACGAACTCGCCATCGCCCACCGCGAGATCGACGCCGGTAAGCGCCGTCACCGGATTGCGCCCGGCGTAGGTCTTTTCGATGCCGGTCATCTCGACGGCGTTGGCGGCTTCCTTCATCCGCGCGACCTCATCCACGAGAGAGGGTCCGCCAGTGCAGCACGCGCGCCTGGACCAGCAGCATCAGCCGGTCGGACAGGAAGCCGGCCAGGCCGATCGAGACCATGTCGGCCAGCACCACGTCCATGCGGCCGACGTAGTAGGCGTCCCACAGCACGTAGCCCAGGCCCGACTTCACCGCGACGATCTCGGCCACGATGACCGCCGTCCAGGCGACGCCCAGCCCGAGCCGCATGCCGGTGAATATGGCCGGCAGGGCGTTGGGGAGCACCACGCGCAGCACGAGATCGCGGTCGGAAGCGCCCATCATCTGCGCGGCGCGGATCAGGTTGCGGCCGACGTCACGCGCGCCGTGCGTGGCGTTGACCAGGATGGGGTAGAAAGCGCCCAGCGCGATCAGGAACACTGCGCCCATGTCGCGGATGCCGAACAGGGCGATGGAAAAAGGCAGCCAGGCGGTGATGGGGATCGGCCGCAGCCCCTGGATCAGGGGATCGATGCTGCGGGCGGCGAGCGCGCTCCAGCCGATCCAGATGCCAAGCGGGATGCCGGCCACGCAGGCCCAGAAGAAGCCCTGCACGACGCGGCGCGCCGAAAACAGCACGGTGTCGAACCAGGTTCCGGAGTAGGGATTGAGGCCGAAACCGCCGCTGCCGAAGGCCCATTCCTGCCATGTCGCCAGCACCGTCGAGGGCGGCGGCAGGATGCCGGCGGGCAGCAATTCGGCGCGGCCCGCCCACTCCCACAGCAACAGCAGCACGACCGGCAGCGCCAGCCCCTGCAGGAAGGTCCGCAGCCGGGCGTTGAGCCCGTCGCCCCATCCGCCGAGCGTCACGCCTTGGCCATGTCGGCGGCGAGCGAGCGGTCGAAATAGTCGCCGAGCTCGCCGCTCACGTCCTTGGTGAGCACGCCCAGCTTGTTGAAGGTCGCGGCCTGGCGCTGCATCTGCTCGAGCGTCAGGAATTGCCCGAGCGTCGTCACCTTGGCGACGTTGCCCGCGACCGATTCGGGCAACCCGGTATAGGCGGCGATGGTCCTGGCGAATTCCTCCTTCGACGCATTGAGCCGGTCCTGGATCGCAAGATAGGCCCAGACCAGCCGCTTCACCGCCTCACGGTTCTTGGCCAGGTAATCGCGGTTGACGCCGACCAGGCCCAGCTCGTCGCCCACCGCCCTGGACTTGGAATAATCCAGCGCCTCGATGCGCACGCCCAGCCCCTGCTCCTCGGCCTGCGATTCGAAGGGCTCCCAGCCGATGAAGAGGTCGATGTCGCCGCGCTGCATGGCCTGCAGAAACGAGGTGCCGGCGCCCTGGATGTTGATGGTGGTGAGC
>DATHNU010000319.1:0-4236 GCA_035485695.1 Reyranella sp.
TGCCGGAAGCGACGTGGTCCAAAATCGACATCGTGGTGGAGACGGTCACGGAAGACCTGGCGCTGAAGCAGAAGCTGTTCGCCGAAATGGAAGCGCTCGCCCTGCCGGGTGCGGCGATCACCTCCAACTCCTCGAGCTTCCCGATCAGCGAGATCGCTAAGGGCCTGAAGACCGAGGGTCGCATGCTGGGCCTGCACTTCTTCATGCCGGCGCACCTGATCCCGCTGGTCGAGGTCGTGCGCTCCGTCCACTCCGACGTGAAGCAGGCCGAACGGCTGGGCGAGATCATGTCGTCGCTCGGCAAGCGGCCGGTGCAGGTCAAGAAGGACGTGATCGGCTTTTTGGGCAACCGCATCCAGGGCGCGCTGATGCGCGAAGCCCTGTGGCTGATCGAAGAGGGCGTCGCCTCGCCCGAAGACATCGACGCCACGGTGCGGCTCTCCTTCGGCTTCCGCTACGCCGCCGCCGGCCCGATCGTGCAGAAGGAGCATTCGGGCTGGGACACGACCTGCGCGGTGGCCAAGATCATCTGGCCGGACTTGAGCAACGCCAAGGGGCCGCCGCCGATCCTGCAGCGCAACGTCGACGAAGGCCGCATCGGCTTCAAGACCAAGCGCGGTTTCTTCGAGTGGAACGACGAGTCGATCACAAAAGAGCGCGCCCGTTATGAGCGCGCTCTTCGCAAGTGCCTGGAGATCTTCCGCGAGGAAGGGATTCTTTAGGCGTCGCCCTCAGGCGGCGCGGCCGCGACCGCGACCGCCGCCGCCGAAGCGGCGACCGCCACCATTGCCGTTCCCGCCGCCGTTGCCGCGCGGGCCGCCGAACGGCGGCCGATCGCCTTGCGGGCGCGGCGTGTAGGGGCGTTTGGCCTGCGGGCGGGCACTATAAGCGCTGCCTTCCGGTCGATCGCCCTGGGGACGATCGCCGTTCGGACGATCACCGTTCGGACGGTCGCCTTGCGGGCGATCCCCTTGAGGATGGGCGCCCTGGGGACGATCGCGATAGTCGCCGCGCGGCCACTGATGTTCGGCCTGTGCGGGCGGACGGTCGCCGCGCGAGCGATCGCCACCCGAGCGGTCGCCGAACGAACGATGACGGCCGGGACCACCGCCGGGACGGCCGCCGCCACCGGGACGGCCGGGACGGTAGCGTTGATCGCGCGGGTTCTCATCGTTTTCTTCGCGCTCGGCGCGCGGACGCATCGGCGGGGCCGCCGGCATGTCCTCGTTGGCCGGCGTCGAGATGACGGCGATGCGCTGGTTGGTCAAGCGCTCGATGCTCTTGAGCTGGCCGCGCTCGCTGCTGTCGCAGAACGACAGCGCGACGCCCGAGGCGCCGGCGCGCGCGGTGCGGCCGATGCGATGGACATAGCTCTCGGCGTCGGCCGGCAGCTCGTAGTTGATGACGTGGGTGACGCCGGTGACGTCGATGCCGCGCGAGGCGAGGTCGGTGGCGACCAGAACGCGGGCCTTGCCGCGGCTGAAATTGTCGAGCGCCTTCTGCCGCGCGTTCTGCGACTTGTTGCCGTGGATCGCCTCGGAAGAGACGCCACGATCCTCCAGCGCCTCGGCGACGCGGTTGGCGCCGCGCTTGGTACGGGTGAAGACGATGACCCGCTCGAGCGCCGCGTCGGACAGCAGGTGGCTCAGCAGCGCGCGCTTGGTGGCGGAGTTCACGAAGTAGACGCGCTGGTCGATCTTGTCGACGGCCCGGCCCTGGCCCTGCGGCGCGATCTCGACCTTCTCGGGGTTCTTCAGGATCTCCGACGCGAGCTTGGCGACGTCGCCCGGCATGGTGGCGGAGAACAAGAGCGTCTGACGCTGCTTGGAAACGCCGCCGACGATTCGGCGCACGTCCCTGATGAAGCCCATGTCGAACATGCGGTCGGCCTCGTCGATGACGAGGAACGTCACATGCGCCAGCTTGACGTTGCCGCGCTCGACCAGGTCGAGCAGGCGGCCGGGCGTGGCGACCAGGATGTCGACGCCGCGCGCCAAGGTCTCGATCTGGCGGCCATAGCCCAGGCCGCCGACGACGGTGCAGAGGCGGAGGCCGAGGCCGCGGCCGTAGGTGTCGAAGCTGCGCGAGATCTGGACCGCGAGCTCGCGCGTCGGTGCGAGCACGAGGCAACGCGGGTGCTTGGGCTGCGGGCGCTCGCGGAAGCCCGAGAGGTGCTGCAGCACGGGCAGCGCGAAGGCCGCGGTCTTGCCGGTGCCGGTCTGGGCGATGCCCAGCACGTCGCGACCCTGCAGCAGCGCCGGAATTGTGCGCGCCTGGATGGGCGTGGGCACGGTGTACTTGGCGGCTTCGAGAGCACGCAGCAGCGGCTCGGCCAGGCCGAGATCCGCAAACGAAACATTACTCACTGGAAATAAAGTCCTTTTGGCCGCCGACCGTGCCTTTCGGGCACGCGTATGTAGGGCGGCTTTTGGCCCGTTCCCGCGCGCGGCTGGGACGGCTCTTTTTTGGGGGATTGTCTCGGGATGAAGCGCCGTCAGATGAGAGGCGCGTCGCGCGATCGCGAGAAATCTTTGTCAGCCCGCAAGGAAGCGGGCTGGCGCGTATATGATGGTGCAGCGCAGCGAAGTCAAGTGACGGAATTGAGGCGGAAACGCCTCACGGATGCACCAAGCCTCTTTCATGTTCCTCTCCCCCTTGGGGGAGAGGCTAGGTGAGGGGCGCTTGAGGCAGGACGAGGGTACGACCAGAAGAGCCCGCGAATTGCGACGCGATATCAGCCGAGCCGAGCGCAAGGTTTGGGAGCTACTTCGGGATAGGCGCCTGACCGGCGTCAAGTTTCGCCGACAGCATCCGATCGGTCCTTACTTCGCAGACTTTGCCTGCATATCAAGAAAGCTCGTGATCGAGATCGACGGCGACCATCATGCTTTTCAGGTCGAAGCCGACGGGCGCCGCACCGCCGCGATGGAGCGTGAAGGGTGGCGCGTCCTGCGCTTCTGGGCGAACTACGTCGTTCAGAACCCGGAAGGGATCTGGACCGAGATTGCGCTGGTGCTTGGTGACGACTGGCAACCCCCTCACCCAGCCTCTCCCCCAAGGGGGAGAGGAGCATGAAAGAGACAGCCTAGTTAGTGACGCGCGCCCTTGCGCACGAGCTTGCCCGGCAGGTTGCCGGTCGGCTCGTTGTCGCGCAGCAGCACCTGGCCGTTCACGATCGTGGCCCGCATGCCGTCGGCCTTCTGGCGCAGCCGCTTGGCGCCGGCCGGCAGGTCGCAGACGACTTCGGGCATGCGCGGGCCGACGGTCGCCGGGTCGAACACGACGATATCGGCCGCCATGCCCTCGCGCAGCAGGCCGCGATCATGGAAGCCGAACTGGGTGGCGGTATCGCAGGTGATCATCTTCACCGCCTCCTCGAGGGTGAAGGCCTGCTTGTCGCGCACCCAGTGGCTCAGCAGATGGGTCTGCAGCGAGGAGTCCATGATCTGCGAGACGTGGGCGCCCGAATCGGAGAAGGTCACGACCGAGCGCGGATGCTTCATCAGCTCCAGCGCCTCGGCCTGGTCCTCGTTGGCGATCGGCTGGATCATGAAGAACTTCATGTCGCGCTCGAGCACCATGTCGATCATCAGGTCGACGGGATGGGTGTTCTTCTGCCGCGCCAGATCGGCCATCGACTTGTGCGGGCCCTTCATGTCGGTGAGGGCAAAGATCCAGTCCCATTCCGGCGGCCGCGCTTCCGCGCCGCGCACCAGCGGGCCTTCGTAAGGACGCGAAGCGATCTCGACCAGTCGGCGGCGCTTGTCGGCGTCGAGCAACCACTGCTTCTGCTCGCTGAGCGGCAGCTTGCGCATGTCGCGCCACATGTCCCACTTGTCGAACGGCAGCTGCGTCTCGAAGGAAAGCAGCACGTTCAGCGCCCGGCTGTGCACCTGGGCGAACATGCGGCCACCCTTCTGCGCGGTGCGCTCGATGATGTCGAAGGTGGTGCGCCAGCTGCCGGGATTGCTGCGCCGACCGAACAGGCCGAAGGTGATCGGCCGGCCGCTCTCGATGGCGAGCTTGCCGAGGCCTTCGTAGTATTGCCGCGCCTTGTCGCCTTCGGCGCCGCGGGGTTCGCCGGCCACCTCCACCATGCCCGCGCCCATCGCCTTGACCAGCGTCTCGAACTCTTCCCAGGTGGCGAGCCGGCTGGCCACCGGCTTGTCGTCCGAGGTCATGTGACTGGCGCTGCGCGTGGTCGAGAAGCCATGGGCGCCGGCGGCGATCGATTCC
>DATHNU010000320.1:0-8177 GCA_035485695.1 Reyranella sp.
CTCATGGCCCAGCATGGCGGCGGCGTACTGGCCGACCTCCTCGACCGACTTGGCGATGCGCACGCCGCCCTTGCCGTTGGGATCGTCCTTGAACTTGCCCTTGCCGCGCCCGCCGGCATGGATCTGGGCCTTCACGGCGACGACCGGACTGCCCAGCTTGCGGGCCACGTCCATCGCCTCATCCTTGGTATAGGCGACGCCGCCCTTGAGCAGCGGGACGGCGAATTTGGCCAGCAATGCCTTGGCCTGGTACTCGTGGATGTTCATGGAGTCCTATTGCTCGGAACCGCATGCAAAGCGTGCACCAGTCCTCAGTTTTGAATAGCAACTGACAAGGGGTAACGGCACTTTATGAGCGCCACCGGCCCTTGGCAACGAGGGACTGATGACCGTTTAGAGTCGTTCGACTAAAGTCGCACGGAGGGTGCCGATCAGCGGCCGACGATCTTGTTGGTGGCGTCGATCAGCGACTTCACGGCGGCCACCGACTTGTCGAACATCGCCTTTTCCTCGGCATTGAACTCGACCTCGACGATGCGTTCGACGCCGGCCGCACCGATCACGACCGGCACGCCGATATAGAGGCCCTTGACCCCGTATTCGCCATTCAGCATGGCGGCACAGGGGATCATGCGCTTCTTGTCCTTGAGAAAGGACTCGGCCATGGCGATGGCCGACGCAGCCGGCGCATAGAAGGCCGAGCCGGTCTTGAGGAGGCCCACGATCTCAGCGCCGCCGTCGCGGGTGCGCTGGACGATCTGCTCGAGCCGCTCCTTGGTGGTCCAGCCCATGTCGACCAGGTCGTGCAGGGAGATGCCGCCCACCGTTGAGTAGCGCAACAGCGGCACCATGGTGTCGCCATGGCCACCCAGCACGAAAGCCGTGACGTCCTCGACCGAGACGTTGAACTCCTCGGCCAGGAACAGGCGGAAGCGCGCGCTGTCCAGGACGCCCGCCATGCCGACGACGCGAGCCGGCGGAAAGCCGGTGACCTCTTGCATGAGGCCGACCATGGCATCGAGCGGGTTGGTGATGACGATGACGAAGGCGTTGGGCGCGTGCTGCTTGATGCCCTTGCCGACTGAGTCGATGACCTTGGCGTTGATGCCGACCAGGTCGTCACGGGTCATGCCCGGCTTGCGCGGGACGCCTGCCGTGACGATGACGACGTCGGCGCCCTCGATGTCCTTGTAGTCGGAGGTGCCGCTGCACTTCGCGTCGAAGCCCTCGACCGGCGTGAGCTGGGCGATGTCCAGTGCCTTGCCCTTGGCGATGCCTTCGGCAGCGGGAATGTCGAACAGGACGATATCGCCCAGTTCCTTCTGGCCGGCGAGCAGCGCCAGGGTGCCGCCAATCTGTCCGGCGCCGATCAGCGCGATCTTCTTGCGAGCCATGCGAAAAACTCCCGATTCTTGAAGGCGGCGCGTGGTAGCGCGATTCGAGGAGAGCGGCAAGACAGCGGCGACTCATGCAGGTCTGCCCTGCCCTCAGGCTCCTCAGGTTCCTGTCCTCTTCGGGCTCCTCTCCCCCGCTAAGGGGAGAGGCTGGGTGAGGGGGCTACGCACGTCGATTCCCCCTCACCTAACCTCTCCCCCTAGCAGGGGAGAGGAACATGAAGCGAGCGTGGAAGAGTTGTCAGACCGGATGTTTCTTCAGATGCGCCAACATCAGGTCGGTGGCCTTGGCGGGCGCCTGGTCCATCACGAAATGGCCGACGCTCGGCAGCACTTCCATGGTGTAGGCGGCACTGACGAACTCGCCGGTGCCGTATGCCGCATCGGGACCGACCGTGGCGTCGGCATCGCCCCAGATGTAGAGCGTCGGGACCTTGATGGTGCCGATGTCGGCCGCCAGCCCCTTGTTGGAGCGGTACCAGGCGAGGGCGGCTTCAAGCGCTTCAGGGTTGCCCAGGACGGACAGATGTTCGTCCAGGGCAGCCTCGGGCACGCCCTGGCCGAACAGGCCTTCACGCAAGCGCCGTGCGTTTTCCTCCAGCAACAGCTTGCCGGTCCCCGGATCGAGGAAAGCACGATGATGGCGCGAGCGGTGCTTCTGGTCGCCGTCTTCCTTCAGGAGCGCCCGACGGAACGAACTGGGATGCGGCCGCGACAGGATGGTGAGCGAAGCGAGCCGTTCCGGATATTTGCCCGCCACGCCCCACGCCACCTGGCCGCCCCAATCGTGGCCGACCAGGTGGAGGCGCTTGCCGTCGTAGCCGGCGGCCGCGGCGATCTCGATGGCGTCGTTCACCAACCTGTCGAAGGCGTAGTTCGAGAGATCCGCCGGATCGGGCCGCGCGCCCGGCGAATAGCCACGCTGGTCCGGCGCGACGGCGCGGTAACCGGCCGCGGCGAGCGCTGGCAACGCCGCGCGCCAACTGTGCCTCGATTCGGGGAAGCCGTGAAGCAGCAGCACGAGCGGACCCCCGGCCGGGCCCGAAACATCCGCGGTGAATGTCAGGCCCGACCGGGTCTTTAGGCCCGTGCTTTCCACGATCGTCCGCTCAACTGACGCCGTTGGCCTTGAACCAGGCCAGCGCTTTCTTCCAGCCGTCCTCCGCCGGTTCCTTGCGATAGGAGGGGCGGTAGTCGGCGTTGAAGGCGTGCGGCGTGTCCGGATAGACGTCGATTTGCGACTTCATCGCCGCGGCGTTGCCCGAGGCCTTGAGCGCCGCGCGCATCTTCTCGACCGAATCCTGCGAGATGCCGGGATCGGCGCCGCCATAGAGGCCGAGCACCGGACCGTGCAGGTCCTTCACGAGATCGATCGGATTCTTGGGCTGCAGCTCCGTGCCGGGCCGCACCAGCGGGCCGTACCAGGCGACGCCCGCCTTCACCGCCGGATTGTGCGCGTCATACATCCACACGATGCGGCCGCCCCAGCAGAAGCCGGTGATGCCGAGCTTCGCGGTATCGGCCTTGCCCTCGCCCTTGGCGAACGCGACCGCCGAATCGAGGTCACCCATGACCTGCTCGTCGGGCACCTTGCTCACGATCTCGCTGATCAGCTTGGGAATCTCGGTATAGGCCTTGGGATCGCCCTGGCGGAAATAGAGTTCCGGCGCGATGGCGTAGTAGCCCACCTTGGCGAAGCGCCGGCACATGTCGGCGATGTGGGCGTGCACGCCGAAGACCTCCTGCACGACCAGGATGGTGCCGAAGCCCTGGCCGCTGGCGGGCATGGCGCGATAGGCCTCCATCTCCTTGCCGTCCTTGGTCTTGACCTTCACGGCGCCGGCGGTGAGCCCGTCGGTCGGCGTGACGATCATCGTCTGCGCCTGCACCGGCTGGACGGCCAGCGCGAAGGTGGTGCCAATCACCGCCGGCGCCGCCAGGGCCGCGCGCCGCGACAGGCCGTTCTCCGCTCCATAAATCACGCGATCGCCATCCATATACCTGCTCCCTATGACTCACCCCCGTCGAGCGGAGCCTAGGCCGGGCCGCTCACGCGCCACAATCACGATTAGGCGATGTGATCGAGCGCGAGGTATTCCGGACTCTGCATCTCCATCAGGCGCGAGACCGTGCGCTGGAACTCGAAGGCGCCATCGCCTTCGACGTAGAGGCCGCTGGGCGCCGTGGCGGCAGAGCAGATGAACTTCACTTTCTTTTCGTAGAATGTGTCGATCATGGTGACGAAGCGGGCTGCCTTGTCCTGACTGTCCGGTCCCATCCGAGGAATGTCGGCCACGATCACGGTATGGAAATGATCGGCGATGCACAGGAAGTCGGCCGCGCCCATCGGCTTAGCGCACCAGTCGAGATAGTGCGCCATGGCGACGCCGGGCGCGGCGCGCGGGATGTCGACGTCGCGGCCCTGCGTGCGCAGCACGCGCGGCTCACCTTCCGCACCGCCGCTCAGCGCGCGGAAGGCTTCATCGAGCTTGGCGCTCGCCCAGGCGCCGGCGGGCGTCAGGTAGACGTCGAAGTTGCGCAGGCGATCGAGGCGGTAGTCGTGCTCGCCGCCCAGCTCGAGGATCTCGAGGCGCTCCTTGATCAGGTCGATGAAGGGCAGGAAGCGATCGCGCTGCAGGCCGTCCTTGTAGAGATCGTCGGGCTTGCGGTTGGAGGTGGCGATCACCGTGATGCCCTGGGCGAACAGGGTCTCGAACAGGCGGGCCAGGATCATTGCGTCGGCGATGTTGGTCACCTGGAACTCGTCGAAGCAGAGCAGCCGCGTCTCGTGGGCGATCTCGCGTGCGATCGGCACGATGGTGTCGGCTTCCGGCGGCGCGCCTTCGGCGGCGAGCTTTTCGCGTCGGCTATGCAGCCGCGCCTGGACCTCGAGCATGAACTCGTGGAAGTGCACGCGGCGTTTCCTGGCCACCGGGGCATCGGCGAAGAACAGGTCCATCAGCATCGACTTGCCGCGGCCGACCGGTCCCCAGATATAAAGCCCGTGCGGCCCGTCGGGCGGCTTGGGCACGCGCACCAGGCCGAGCCGCGCCAGCAGGCCAGGTTTCGCCGGATGCTCCGCCGCCGCGGCCGCCAAGCGGTCGTAGACTGCCTGCAGGCGCAGGACGACCCGTTCCTGCACCGGATCGGGATGGACTTCGCCGGCGGCGCGGCGGGCGGCGAGATTGGCGGCCGGTCCCTTGCCGATGATCGAGGGGCCGCTGGTCGAGGGGGTACTTGCGTCCATTGCCGGCGCATACCTAGCTCACCGGCGCTTGGCTGCCTATAAGGTCCGCGATGAAGCTCGCGTTTCTCGGTACTTCCGAATTCGCCGTGCCGGCGCTTCGCGCGCTGGTCGATGCCGGCCACGAGGTGATCGCCGTCTATACCCGCGCGCCCAAGCCGGCCGGCCGCGGCCAGCAGGAACGGCGCACGCCGGTGCACGAATTGGCGCTCGCGCTCGCCCTGCCCGTGCGCACGCCGCGGAGTCTCAAGAGCGAGGAGGAAGCACAGGCCTTTGCCGCGCTCGACCTCGACGCCGCCGTGGTCGTCTCCTACGGCCATATCCTGCCCAAGCGTTTCCTCGAGGCGCCCATCCTGGGCTGCCTCAATATCCACGGCTCGCTGCTGCCGCGCTGGCGCGGCGCGGCACCCATTCACCGCGCGATCCTGGCAGGCGACGCCGAGACCGGCGTCACCACCATGCGCATGGACGAAGGGCTCGACACGGGCCCCATGCTGCTGGCCGAACGCACGCCGATCTCCGCGGCTGACACCGCCGAGACGGTGCACGACCGGCTGGCGGAACTGGGTGCGCGCCTCATCGTGTCGACGCTCGACGGGCTGGTCACCAAGTCCCTCGAGCCGGTATCGCAGTCCGAGGCAGGCGTCACCTACGCCCACAAGCTCGGCAAGGAAGAAGGCGCGCTCGACTGGCGGCGGCCCGCCGCCGAGCTGGAGCGCAAGGTGCGCGCCTTCCATCCCTGGCCCGGCACGTGGTTCGACGTTGCCGCAGAAAACGGGAGCGAGCGCATAAAAGTGCTGACCGCGGGCCTTGCGCTGGCCAGCGGCGCGGCGGGCACGCTGAGCGTGGGGCGCGACGGCTTTCCGGTCGTGGCCTGCGGCATCGGCGGGCTGAAGCTCCTGAAGCTGCAGCGCGCGGGCAAGTCGGCGCAATCGGCCGACGCTTTCCTGCGCGGCTTTGCCCTGGCGGCCGGCACCGTGCTGGCGCCACCCGCCGTCGTTCCATTGCCGACCTGATAGCGTCGGGCCCAAACAGTGACGCGCTACAAGCTCACGATCGAATATGACGGCGGGCCGTTCGTCGGCTGGCAGCGCCAGGACAACGGCCCCTCGATCCAGGCCGCGCTCGAACAGGCGGTGCTGGCGATGAGCGGCGAGCGCGTGACGCTGCAGGGCGCCGGCCGCACCGATGCCGGCGTCCATGCGCTGGGCCAAGTGGCGCACCTCGACCTGGCCGACGAAAAGCCCGCCGAGACCGTGCGGGCCGCGCTCAATTTCCATCTCAAGCCCGATCCGATCGCGGTCATCGACGCGGAGATCGTGCCGGCCGACTTCAACGCGCGCTTCTCGGCGACGGCGCGGCGCTATCGCTATCTGATCCTGAACCGCCGCGCGCCGCCGGCGTTCGACCGCGGCCATGTCTGGCACGTGCCGGTGCCGCTCGATGCCGAGGTCATGGCCGACTCGGCCTCGGTGCTGCGCGGGCACCATGACTTCAACAGCTTCCGGGCGACTTCCTGCCAGGCGCCCTCGTCGATCAAGACGCTCGACCTGTTCGAGGTGACGCGCCTCGGCGATCAGATCCGCATCGACGCGGGTTCGCGTTCGTTCCTGCACAACCAGGTGCGCATCCTGGTCGGCACCCTGGCGCTCGTCGGCCGCGGCCAATGGAGCCGGCGCGACGTCGAGGACGCGCTGGCCGCGCGCGACCGCACGCGCGCCGGCCCGACCGCGCCGCCGCACGGCCTCTGCCTGATGGAAGTGCGCTACGACCTAGCCGCCGGTGATCGGCACGATTCCGAGATAGCGATCGACGAGGAATGACAGAAAGAGCGACGGCACCCAATTGATGACCAGCAGCACGACCGAGATCGGCCAGCTCGTGCCGAGCGCCATCCGGGTCGTCATCAGGAACCAGTAGAAGAGCAGCGCCCGCAGGCCGAGATCGATGACGACCGCGACCGCCGCCGGCGCCACCGACGAGAGGCCCTGCCCGGCGATGACCACGAGCATCGCCGGCAGGTTGATCCAGTTCAGCGCGCCGATGTAGCGCGGATAGCGATCGAGCCAGCCGCGGCGCCGCGCGACCTCGTAGAAGATCACCGGAAACAACAGCCAGTCGACGACGTAGCGGATGGCCTCGGCGAGGGCGATCTCCGTCTCGTCGGCGGTGACGGTGACGTCCGAGTAGTAGATCAGCAGATAGATCGCGTAGAGCGGCGCCACCAGCGCCATCACCCGGAAAGAGCGCAGGCAGGCTTCCATGGTGTTGTCGAAGTGCTGCGGCGCCGTCGGATCGCGCCGCAGGAACCCCAGCGCGCCCCGTACGCCGCGGGCAATTTCGGCAGCGCTCAACACGGCACGCTCTAGGCCGCGAAGTAGCGGTCGAGCACCGTCTCGTAGACGCGCGTCAGCGTCCTGAGGTCGGCGACCGCGCTCTTCTCGTCGACCTTGTGCATGGTCTCGCCCACCAACCCGAACTCCAGCACCGGGCAGTAGCTGCGGATGAAGCGTGCATCCGAGGTGCCGCCAGTGGTCGAGAGCTCGGCCTCGATGCCGGCCACGTCGCGGATGGCGCCGGCCACCAGCTCGCTGAGCGGCCCGGGCGGCGTGTAGAAGGATTCGCCCGACACCTGGGCCTCGAGTTCGATCGTGCCGTTGCCGCCCATCGCTGCGTGCGCCCGGTCGAGCCGCTCCTTGAGGCGCGCCAGCAGCGTCTGCGACGTCCACAGATCGTTGAAGCGCACGTTGAACCGCGCCTTGGCCACGCCGGGCGCGATGTTGGTCGCCTTGTTGCCGACATCGACCGTGGTGAACTGCAGCGAGGTCGGCTGGAAATGCGTGCTGCCCTGGTCGATCGGCTCGCGCACCAGCGCTTCGATCAGGCCCGACAGGCGGTGGATGGCGTTGTCGAGTCGCTCAGGGTAGGCGACATGGCCCTGCACGCCGCGCACCACCATGTCGACCGTCATGCTGCCGCGCCGGCCGATCTTCATCATGTCGCCGAAGCGCCTGGAGCTGGTCGGCTCGCCGACCACGCAGGCATCGATCGTCTCATCGCGCTCGGCCAGGCGCTGCAGCATCTTGACCGTGCCGTTGACGGCAGGCCCTTCCTCGTCGCCGGTGATCAAAAGGCTGATCGAGCCGCCGAAGTCGCGACCACGCTTGCCGAGAAAGCGCGTTGCAGCGTCGGTGAAGGCCGCGATCGCGCCCTTCATGTCGGCGGCGCCGCGGCCGAACAGGTAGCCATCCGACAGCTCGGCCGAGAACGGGCCGATGGTCCACGACGAGAGATCGCCTACCGGCACGACGTCGGAATGGCCGGCGAAGCAGAAATGCCGGCCTGAGGTGCCGATGCGGGCATAGAGGTTGGCGACGTCGTCGGTGCCGGCCTGGGAGAAATCCATGCGCTCGCAGCGAAACCCGAGCGACGCCAGGGTCTGCTCGAGATGCTGCAGGGCGCCGGCTTCGCGCGGCGTCACGCTTTCGCAGCGCACCAGCGCGCGCGTCAGTTCGACCACATCGGTGACGTTGGGAGCC
>DATHNU010000321.1:0-7499 GCA_035485695.1 Reyranella sp.
GGGATGTGGATGAACGGATGCCAGTCCCATGGGCCCGCTTCGAGCACGCAGACGGTGACGTTGGGGTCTTCGCTCAGGCGGCTGGCGAGCACGCTGCCGGCCGATCCGGCGCCGACAATGACATAGTCGAAGGTTTCCATGTGAACGCTTGCTCCCGAGACGCCCTTGCTATCGCAGGTTCATCGTCGGGTCGAGGGCGGCTCTGTCAGCCCGTCATCGCCCGTGCCTTGCGCTGGTTGGGCGGCAGCGCGTCGCTGCCGATGACGCTGTCGCGCGCAAGCCGCTCCAGCTCCGATTTGGAAAGGCCCAGCAGGCCACCCAGGACTTCCTCGTTGTATTGACCGAGCGTGGCGGCCGGCGACCGCACTGCGATGGGAGAGGCTTCGTCGCGATAAGGCGGCGAGGGCTGCGGATGGCGGCCGACATAGGCGCGCTCGATCCATTGCCAGAAACCACGCGCCTTGAGGTGCGCATCGTCCAGCAGCTCCATGGGATGACGGACCGCGCCTGCCGCCACGCCTGCCGCCTGCATAATCTCCATCGCCTCGTCAGGCGAACGCTTGGCCGTCCAGGCCGCAATCGCCGCCTCGATACGGTCTTCGTTGGCACGTCGGCCACTGGCGTTGGCGAGGGCGGGATCGTCGAGGCCGATGAGTCGGGCCAGGGCGGGCCACATGGCATCGTCGGTGACGGCGATCGACACCCATTTGTCGGTTCCGGCCGACGGAAAGACGCCGTGCGGCACAATCAGCGGGTGGCGGTTGCCGGCGCGCGGCGCCACATGGCCATTCGCCGACTGCTCGATCGCCCAGGCGGCGGTGAAGGGCAGCATGCACTGGACTTGGGAAAGGTCGATGAACTGGCCTTCGCCGGTTTCGCGCCGATGCAGCAGCGCCACCAGCATGGCCGAGCAGGCATTCAGCCCGCCGACCGCGTCGCCGTAGGCGAGATGATTCATCATCGGCGGATCCTGGGCACGCCCGCCGACGCTCGGCAGGCCGGAGCCCTGCTCGAGGGTCGAACCATAGGCGCGGGTTTCGCGCCACGGGCCGCTCGCGCCGAATGCCGCCATGGAGACCATGACCAGCGAGGGGTTCACCTTGGCGAGCTCGGCATAGTCGAGGCCGAACTTGCGCAGCACCTCGGCCGAGTAGTTCTCGATCACCGCATCGGCCTCCTTCACCAGCGCCTTGGCGAGCGCCACGCCGTCGGGCACCGTGAGGTCGAGGGTGATGGCGCGCTTGCCGCGGTTCATGATGTTGAAGCGCGACGACTTTTCGTAGAGCCGCTGCGTCACCGTGTCGAGGCGGTTGTCGACGCCGCGCCACCAGTCGGGATAGCCGCAGGCTTCGATCTTGATCACGTCGGCGCCGAGGTCGGCCAGGTTGCGAGTACAGATCGGTCCGGCCCAGCCCATCGACAGGTCGACGATGCGCAGGCCTTCGAGAGGCCGCGACTTCGTCGCCGTGGAAGCGGGGGCTTGGCGCGGCACAATGGCGCCGTCGTGCTCGCCAAACTCGGGCACGGTGCCGCCGAAGTTAGGCGGCGTACGCGTCAGATGAAACGGTGAGCCCGGCGCTTCGACCGTCCTGTCGCCCATCTTTATGGGTACGATGGCCTTGCGGTCGCGGAACACCGGCCAACCCAGCACTTCTTCCATGTTTGGCACGATGGCGAAGGGCAGGCGTAGCTCGAGCCCTGAGGTAAACCATTCCTCGGCCGTGCGGTCGAGGAAGCGCGGCACGAAGCGGGCTTCCAGTTCGTCGGCGTGGGCCAGCCGCTCTCCGCCCATGACGTACTGCGGATGGCGGCCCAGGTCGGGCATGCCCAACAGATCGCAGAACGACTTCCACTGCGCCGGGGTCACGATGGTGATGCCGATCCAGCCTTGCTTGCAGCGATAGACGCCCATCGGATAGGTCGGCGTGAAGCGGTTGAAACCCCAGCGCTTCTGAGGCGTGCCGGTCGCCCAGGCTTCGATGGCCTGGTACTCGGCGAGCGCGATGGTGGCCTCGTGCACGCTCACCTCGTAGCGGAGGCTTTGCCGGCCGAGCAGCGAGGCCATCGCGGGGATGAAGGCGGACAGGCCGCCCATGATCGCTGACTGGTAGTCGGGCAAGGTGAGCGGCGGGCCTTCAGCGGGGCCGATCAGCTGCACGAAACCCGCGAGCGCGCGGCAGACGGCATCGCTGGCCTTGAAGTCGCGGTAGGGGCCGGACTTGCCGAACCAGGAGAGATCGACGGTGACGAGATCAGGATGTGTGCCGTGATCGGTGCCGGTGGAATCGATCAGCACGTCGGCGCCGCGCAACAGCGCGTCGAGGTCGACCTTGTCCGCTAAAACGCTTTTCTTGCCGTAGTTGAGATAGGCGAACCAGCCACTGCCGCCCTCGATCAGCGGCGGAAAGGAACGAGTGGGATCGCCGCCGGCCGGCTCGACCTTGATGACCTCGGCGCCGAAATCGGCGAACAGGCGCGCGGCATAGGCGCCGGCCGGCAAGGCGCCGATCTCGACGACGCGGACGCCCGACAGGCGAGCCGTCATTCGGCGACGGCGGCGCTGGCCGGCCGGAAGCTCGGCATCACCTCGCGGGCGAAAGCGCGCAGATTGCCCACCGAGGCGTTGGGATCGACCAGTAGGATGTTGGTGGCGCCGCCCGCTTCGAGCTCTTTCAGCCGCGCGATGACCTCCTCGGCGGTACCGAGCAGCGGCGCGGTATCGTCCTCGATGCGGTCGGGCAGCTTGTCGCGGGCCAGGTCGCCGATCACGCTCACCACACGCTTGCGGGTTTCCCAGGCCGCAGCCCGCTCGCTCTCGCTGTGGATCATCTGCAGCGGGCGGGCGGTCGCGACCATGGTGGGATGATAGGCGCGGCCTATCCTCTCGCATTCCTCGCGGAACACGGCGATGCGCCGGATGATCTGGTCGACCTGGGCGAGCTGGTCGAGCAGGAGGTTATAGCCCTCGCGCGCGGCGCGGCGGATGCTGTCGTGGCTGCCGGCGGCCAGCCAGAGCGGCGGATGGGGGCGCTGCAGCGGCTCGGGCTCGACCACGACGTCGTCGTAATGCCAGCGCTTGCCGTGATGGCTGAACCGACCATCGCTGGTCCACGCCTTGCGGATGATCTCCATCGCCTCGTCGAAGCGCTCGGTGGCTTCCGACGCGGGAATGCAGAAGCCGTCGAACTCGGCCTGGCGGTAGCCCTTGCCGACGCCGAAATCGACGCGGCCGCCGCTCAAAAGGTCGAGCGTGGCGACTTGCTCGGCCACCAGCACGGGATTGTGCCACGGCACCACGACCACCGCCGTGCCGAGGCGGATATGCCGGGTCCGGGCGGCGAGATACGACAGCACGGTCATCGAGGCCGACACCTGGCCATGACCGGTGAAGTGATGCTCGACCATGAAGAGCTGCCTGAAACCCAGGCGGTCGGCCTCGATCACATACTCGATGAAGCTCTCATAGCCCTGGCTGTCCTCGAGACCGACGCCGCGCCTGGTCCGGGCGCCGCCGAACAGTCCAAACTGCATGTTCCGTCCCTTCGGTTTTTTTCGATCATAAGGACGCCCAAGAAAAAGACACTAGGCAAGCCTCGGTGGTCCGGCGCAGACTGGCGGCCGTAGGCGAAAAATCGCCACGTCCACGGGGAGGAACGTCGATGCCAGAGCGGGCTTTCAGCCGGTTCGCTATGCGAGTGAGTTGATCCGGCACCATGGCGGTCTCGCTCGACCTCCTGATGAATGCGGTGATCTCCGGCCTGCTGCTGGGCGGGTTCTACGCCGCCGTGTCGGTCGGCGTGGCGATCTCGTTCGGCATGCTGGACGTCGTCAACATCGCCCATCCGGCCTTCATCCTGCTCGGCTCCTACGTGGCCTTCATCGGCAATACCGTATTCGGCATCGATCCGATCCTGGCCGCGGCGATCCTGTTGCCGGCCTTCTACCTGCTCGGTATGGCGCTCTATCAGGTCTACTACGTGGCGTTCGAGCGTCGCGACGACCAGTCGCTGCGCGGCCTGTCGTTCTTCTTCGGCGTGCTGTTCATCACCGAAGTCACGCTGGTGCTGATCTTCGGCGTCGATTACCGGACGGTGCAGGCGCCCTATATCGGGCCCAGCCTGAACCTGGGCCTGTTCGACCTGCCGCTGCGCCTGCTGGTGCCCTTCCTGGTCTCTATGGTCATGGTCATCGGCCTGCAGATCTTCCTCTCGCGGACCTTCGTGGGACGCGCCGTCCAGGCGGTGGCGCAGGATCAGCAGGCGCTGCGGCTGATGGCCGCCAACCCGACCAAGATCAAGCGTATCGCTTTCGGCCTGTCGATCGCCACCGCCTCGCTGGCCGGCGCCTGCCTGATCATCATCCAGCCGGTCGAGCCCTCGATCGGCCGTGAATATATCGGCCGCATCTTCGCCATCTGCGTGCTGGGCGGGCTGGGCAGCTTTCCCGGCATGGTGATCGCGGCGATGACGCTCGGCATCGCCGAGAGCCTGACCGCGACGTTCTTCGGCCCGTCCTGGGCGCCGGCGGTCTCGTTCGGCATCCTGCTGGTCACCCTGGCGGTGCGGCCCAGTGGCATCCTTGGTCGATAAGACCGCCGTTAGCGGGGCAGCCCCTGGCCTGCGCGGGGTGCCGTTCACCCTGGCGCTGATCGCCATCGCTGTCGCGATCTTCGCCTTCGGGCGATGGCTCGACAGCAGTTACGCCTTCTTCATCGGCTACGTGGTCGTCCAGTACATCGTGCTGGGCACGGCGTGGAACATCCTGGGCGGCTACACCGGCTACGTGAATTTCGGCATCACCGCCTTCTTCGCCATCGGCGCCTACTCGACGGTGGCGCTGCACAAGCTCGTGCCCACCTTGCCCCTGCCGGCGATGATCGTGGTGAGCGGCGTGCTGGCGGGCCTCGTCGGGCTGGGCACGGGATACCTGACCCTGCGCCTGCGTGGGGTGTTCTTCTCCATCGCCACCCTGGCGCTGGCGGTGGTAGTGCAGACCTTGATCACCAACTGGGATTTCGTCGGTGGCGCGCGCGGCGCCTATGTGCTGCGGCCGAAGGTGGCGCCGCTGATCGGCGGCGAGTATGTGCAGTACCTGTTCCTGCTCATGCTGGGCATGTGCGTCATCGTGCTGGCCACGGCGCGCGGCATCGAACGGTCCTCCCTGGGCTATGGCTTCGCCGCCATCCGCGACGACGAAGGCGCGGCGGAGGCCTCCGGCGTGCCGACCCTGAAGCTGAAGCTGATCGCGACGACCCTGTCCGGTGGTTTCATGGGAATGGCCGGTGCGCCGTTGCCCTTTTATGTGACCTATCTCGACCCCGCGTCCGGCTTCAGCCTCAACTACGCGGTGAACGCCATCGCCATGCCGCTGATCGGCGGCACCGGCAGCTGGCTGGGCCCGGTGGTCGGCGCGGTGCTGGTGGGCGGCTTGCAGGAGTATCTGCGGGTGACGATCTCTTCGGCCGTCAACGTGCTGGTCGCGGGCGTGCTGATGGTGGCCTTCGTGATCGCGGCCCCCCAGGGCATCGTCGGCCTGTTCCAGAGGAAGCGATGACGGCGTTGCTGGAAGTCGCGGGTCTCGGCAAGCGCTTCGGCGGCTTCGTCGCGCTGGAATCGATCGACCTCGAAGTGCGACAGGGCGAGCGGCTCGGCCTGATCGGGCCGAACGGCTCGGGCAAGTCGACCCTGGTGAACTGCATCTGCGGCACCTTGCGCAACGAAAGCGGCAGCGTGCGCTTCGCCGAGGAGGCGCTGGACGGTCTGACGGCCCACCAACGCACGCGCCGCGGGCTGGCGCGCAGCTTCCAGCTGCCGCGGCCCTTCGCCAGCCTGTCGCTGGCCGAGAACATCCGCATTCCCCTCCTCTATACCGTGAATGCCCGGGCGACCGGCCATCTGAGCCGCGCGGCGATCGACGCGCGCTGCCTGGAGTTGCTGGGCGAGGTCGGACTGGCCGCCAAGGCGGATCGGCGGCCGCGCGACCTGACGCAGATCGAGATGCGCAAGCTCGAGCTCGCCCGCGCCATGGCCGCCGAGCCCAAGCTCTTGATCGCCGACGAGGCGATGGCGGGCCTCAGCCACGCCGAGGTCGACGAGATCATCGCGCTGCTGATTCGGCTGAACGCCGAGGGCGTGACCGTGATCATGATCGAGCACATCATGCGGGCGGTGATGGAATTCTCCCAGCGCCTGGCCGTGCTGGTGGCCGGGCGCAAGATCGCCGATGGGCTTCCTCAGGACGTGGTGCGCGATCCGGAAGTCGTGAGGGCGTATCTTGGCGAGTAGCCTCACCGTCGCCAACATCGACGCCGGCTACGGTGCGGTGAGCATCCTGCACGACGTGTCGCTGCGTGTCGGGGCGGGCGAGACGGTGGCGCTGCTCGGCACCAACGGCAACGGCAAATCGACCCTGATGAAATCCATCATGGGCATGGTGCGTCCGTCGGCCGGCAGCATCCGGGCGGAGATCGACGGGGTCGCTCACGAGCTGATCGGGCGCTCGACGGAGGACATTGTCGATCTCGGCATCGGCTTCGTGCCCGAAGGGCGGCGGCTCTTCCCCAAGCTCACCGTGACCGAGAACTTGCTGCTCGGTGCCTTCCGGCCCAAGGCGCGCTCGGTGATCGGCCGCAACCTCGACTTCTGCTTCGAGACCTTCCCGCGCCTCAAGGAGCGTTCGCGCCAGCTCGCCGGCAGCATGAGCGGCGGCGAGCAGCAGATGCTGGCGCTGGCGCGCGCGCTGATGTCGGCGCCGCGCATCCTCTTGATCGACGAGCCTTCGGTCGGCCTGGCGCCGCTTCTGGTGAGCCGCACCATCGACAAGATCAAGGAGCTGAAGGAAAGTTACAATCTCATCGTGCTGATGGCCGAGCAGAACTTCACCCAGGCCATCCGCATCGCCGACCGCGGCTACGTGATCGTCCACGGCAAGATCGCCTTCGAAGGCGAATCGGCCGAGGCGCTGAACAACAACGAACTGATCCGCGAGTTCTATCTCGGGGCTTAGGGAAGCGCTCGTCGAGCATCAAGCGGAGCGCGGACCTCCAGGTCCGCTCATGGAATGATGCGGACCTGGAGGTCCGCGCTCCAGACTGGCCGAACTCCAGGGCCAGTCGGTGGCCTTGGCGACGAGGCCCGCCTTCACCGGATTGTTCTCGACATATTCGATCGTGCGCGTGAGGTGATCTTCGTTGCGCATGTATCGGTCAAAGTAGTCGGGCTCCCAGAAGGCACCGTTGCGGCCCAGGCGCTTATTGCTATGTCGCGAGGTGAAGGACTTCCAACTCTTCACAACGCCGCTCAAGGTGTGCCCCTCCAGCGTTTCGACCACGGCATGCACATGGTTTGGCATGATGCACCACGCAAGCAGGCGATAGCGCTCTTCGTCGAAGTGGAGGAGTGCTTCCTGGATCAGAGCCGCGATCTCGGGTTTGCACAGCCAGCACGCGCCCAATCCCGCGTCGAGTTCTTGATCGACCTCCAGCATTGCATCCGGCAGCG
>DATHNU010000322.1:0-4072 GCA_035485695.1 Reyranella sp.
CTCGTTCCGCGAGGCGCTCGGCAAATATTCCGAGGCGCTGCTGTGCTCGACCTACTGGGACGAGACGGTTCCCTACAAGGACAAGTTCTTCGGCGATTCGAAGAAATTCATGGAGTACTACAAGACCAAGTTCACCCGCCCGGTCGCCTATCACACCGCCGGCGCCGCGGCCTGCATCGAGACCTATGTCCTGGCCATGCAGGCGGCCAAGAGCATCAAGCCCGAGGCGGTGCGCGATGCGCTGGCCGCGGCGGACTACGAGACCTTCTACAGCCGCATCAAGTTCACCCCTGAGGGCGATGGCGATGCCATCATCATGGGCTCCATGATCGGCCAGGTGATGAAGGGCAAGCTCGAGATCGTGTTCCCCGGCGAGGCTCATTCGGCCGATCCGATCTACCCGGCACCGCCCTGGGACAAGAAGGCGTGATCTCTTTCTTTTGCCTCCCCTCGTCTTACGAGGGGAGGTGTCCGCGCAGCGGACGGAGGGGTCATAAGCCCCTAGACGTGCGCGCAGCCCATGACCCCTCCGGCCTTCGGCCACCTCCCCACTTCTTGGGGAGGAAGCGGCGTCTTGCGATTAGCATTTCCGCATGAACCTGATCGCGCAGACGCTGGCTGACGGCCTGGTGCTGGGCGGGATCTATGCGCTGGCCGCCGTGGGCTTCTCGCTGATTTTCGGCGTGCTGCATGTCATCAATTTGAGCCACGGCATCCTGGTCCTGCTCGGCGCCTATCTGGCGCTGATCTTTTCCCAGGCGCTGCGCATCGATCCGCTGCTCACCCTGCCGCTGGTGATGGCCGTCCTGTTTGCCGTCGGCTACTGCTACCAACGCTTCCTGATCCAGCACGCCGTGGATCGCTCGCAGTTGGGCTCGATGCTGCTCACCTTCGGCGTGGCGCTGATGCTGCAGAACATCATGATCTGGGTGTTCTCGCCGGACATGAAGAACATCACGCCGAGCTGGGCCTTCACCTCGTTTCACCTGGGTGCCGTCAACTTCGACGCCGTGCGGGTGAGCGCCTTGCTCGCCAGCCTGGTCCTGCTGTGCTGCCTGGCGCTCTTGCTGAAATTCTCAGCCCTCGGCCGGGTGATCCGCGCGACGGCGCAGCAGACCATGGCGGCGCGGCTGTGCGGCGTGAACGTGCGCCACGTCTATGCGCTCACCTTCGCCGTGTCGGCAGCCTTCGCCGGCGCGGCCGGGATCGTCATCGGCATCATCCTGCCATTCTCGCCGGCCGACGAGGCGACGTGGACGCTGAACGCCTTCGTCGTCGTCGTGCTGGGCGGCGTCGGCAGTCCGGCCGGCGCGCTTCTGGGCGGCCTGCTGCTGGGCATGGTGAGTACGCTCACGGCGCAATATATCGGCCCGTCCTTTCCCAACGTGACCATGTTCCTGCTGCTGGTGCTCCTGCTGCTGGTCCGTCCGACCGGCCTTTTGGGCAACGCGTTCAGCGCCTCGCGATGAAGATCTCTCCCGTCTCGGCCGTGCTGCTCATGGTGACCTGCGCCGCCCTGCTGGCTCTCGGGCCGCTGGTGCTGCCGCCGTTCTATGTCCGGGTCGGGCAGCTGATGCTCTATTCGGCGGGCCTTGCTGTCGCCTGGGCGATCCTGGGCGGCTTCGCGGGCTATGCGAGCTTCGGTCATGCCGCCTTCATCGGCGTCGGCGCCTTTGCCGCCGGCCTGGTCGAAGCGCGCTTCTCCGGTGTCTCGCCGCCGTTGCTGCTGCTGCTCGGCCTCGTCGTCGGCGGGGTCTGCTGCGCCGTGCTGTCGGCGGCGATTTCGTATCCGGTCCTGCGCCTGCGCGGCACTTTCTTCGCCATCGCCATGCTGGGCGTCAGCCATGTCTGCGCCGAGCTCAACAACAATGTTGATTTCTTTGAGGGATCGCTCGGCCTCAACTTCCCGTCGGTTGCGCCCAAGGACATCGAGCCGGCAACCTTCTTCTACTGGCTGTATCTTCTGGCCGGGCTGGTGGTGCTGCTCATCGCCTGGCAGATCCGGCGCAGCCGCTTCGGCGCCGGGCTCTTGAGCATCCGCGAGGACGAGGACACCGCGCGCATGCTGGGCGTGCCGACGGAGCGCTACAAGCGCGTGGCCTTCGTCATCAGCGCCGTCCTCACCGGGCAACTCGGCGTGATCTACGCCCATTCGCTGGGCTACATCACCACCGACTCGGTCTATCGCGACGACACCAACTTGAGCCTGATCGTCTACTCCCTTTTGGGCGGCATGGGCACGCTGTTCGGCCCGGTGATCGGCGCCTTCATGCTGGTGTTCATCACCCAGGTGATCCTGGGCCGCCTGCTCGACTTCCACCTGTTCGCCACCGGCCTGCTGCTGGTCATCCTGGTCCTCGCGGCGCCGGGCGGCGTGCTGGGCCTGGTGCGCAGCTGGCAGCTGCGCCGCCGTCCCGCCACGGCGCCCGCCGAATGAGCGCGGCGCCCATCCTGCAGGTCGACCGGCTGTCCAAGAACTTCCGCGGCCTGGCGGCGATCGCCGATGTGTCCTTTGCCATCGAGCCCGGTTCGATCACCAGCATCATCGGCCCCAACGGCGCCGGCAAATCCACGCTGTTCAACCTGGTCACCGGCTACCTGCCGCCGAGCGCCGGCGCCATCCAGTTCCAGGGTCGGCCGATCACGGGGCTGGCGACCAACCGCATCGCCGAGCTGGGCATCGCGCGGGCCTTCCAGATCGCCCGCCCGTTCCGCGACCTCAGCGTCTTCGACAATGTGCGGATCGGCGCGCTGTTCGGCAAAACCGGCACCCGCGACGTCGCCGCCACGACGGCGCGCGGCATGGAGCTGGCCGCCATCGCCCATCTGGCCGACCAGCCGGCCAGCAGCCTGACGGTCGGGCAACTGCGTCACCTCGAGGTCGCGCGCGCGATCGCCACCCGGGCCGACCTGCTGCTGGCCGACGAGCCTTGCGCCGGCCTCAACCCGACCGAGACCGCGGCCATGATCGAGGTGTTGCGCCGGATCCGGAGCAGCGGAGTCACCGTCGTGCTGGTCGAGCACGACATGCCGTCGGTGATGGAAGTCTCCGACCGGCTGCTGGTGCTCGATGCCGGCCGGCTGATCGCCGACGGTCCGCCGCATACGGTGGCGCAGGATTCGAAGGTAATCGCCGCCTATCTGGGGACGCCTGACGTTGCCGACACGTGAGCATTGCGCACAAGCCCAAGCGACAAAGATTCTGTCATCCCGAGCGCAGCGAGGGACCTTTCCGTTGCCTCAAAGGTCCCTCGCTGCGCTCGGGATGACAGTATTGCCTTGACGCGCGCTGTGCGACCTTAGCGTCCCAGGAAGGCGCGCTGCACGTAGGAGTCGGCCAGAAGCTCCTTGCCCGTGCCGGCCAGCACGACCGAGCCCTTTTCAAGCACGTAGCCGCGATGGGCGATGCGCAGCGACTGGTGCAGGTTCTGTTCGACCAGCAGGACGCCGATGCCGCTTTTGTTGACCGCCTCGATCAGCCGGAACACTTCCTGGGTGACGATCGGCATCAGCCCCAGCGACGGCTCGTCGAGGATGATCAGCCGCGGTTCGGCCATCAGGCCACGGGCGATCGCCAGCATCTGCTGCTCGCCGCCGCTCATCGAGCCGGCCAACTGGCCGCGTCGCTCGAACAGGCGCGGAAACAGGCCGAAGGCGTAGTCGACCAGCGCGGCGACCTGCGAGCGCTGCTTGATGTGCGCGCCGAGCTGCAGGTTCTCCATCACCGTCATCTGCGGGAAAACCAGCCGGCCTTCGGGCACCAGGGTAATGCCGCGACGCACGACGACGTGGCTGGGCGATCCGGCCAGCGCCTCGCCGCCGAACTGGATGGCGCCCTTCTGCGGCCGCAGGACGCCGGCGATCATGCGCACAGTGGTGGATTTTCCCGCCCCGTTGGCGCCCAGCAGCGCCACGATCTCGCCCGGCTGCACGGTGAGCGACACGTCGCGAACCGCGAGCGCGCCGTCATAGGCGAAGGCGAGGCCGGAGACCTCGAGCATGCTTTCCACTACGCCCGCTGGCTCCGTCACGCCGGCGACACGCGCCGCCGCCCGGTCAATTACGCGCCCTT
>DATHNU010000323.1:0-6241 GCA_035485695.1 Reyranella sp.
CCCGCCTGCCGGCGGCGCCGGACATCCCCACGACGGACGAAGCCGGCCTGCCGGGTTTCTACACCTCGGTCTGGCAGGCGCTGTGGGTGCCGCGCGGAACGCCCGATGCGGTCGTCGAGACGTTGAACAAGGCGGTGCGCGCGGCGCTGGCCGATCCCAGGGTCAGGCAGCGCTTTGGCGAGCTCGGCCAGGAGATCCCGACCGCCGAGCAGCAGACGGCGCGCTGGCTGGCCGAGTTCCAGAAGGCCGAGATCGACAAGTGGGTGCCGCTGGTCAAGTCGGCGAAGGTCAAGACGGACTGATGTCCGACAGCTGATTCACTCGACGTCATCCCAGCCTTCATTTTGCGCCAGGAAATGACTATTGTACGAATATGACGAAGCTCCTTGAAAAAGCTCTTGAAGCGGTGCGGCGTCTCCCGCCGGACAGTCAGGATGAAATCGCGCTCGCCATGCTCACGCTGAGCGGAAACGAGGGCGAGCCTGAAGAGGTCGCCGCTGCTCACTTGCCCGCCATCCTGGAGGGCCTCGCTCAAGCCAAGCGCCGCGAGTTCGCCGCTGATGCCGAGATCGAAGCGGCGTTCCGCCGCTTCGAGCAATGAAACTTCGCTTCACTCGCCAAGCGACACAAGATCTCAACAGCATTGCCGACTACGTCCGCGAGCGAAATCCGAAAGCCGCGTTGCGCGTCCGCGGCGCGATCGTCGAGTCACTCCAGACGCTTGTTCTTTTTCCGCACATCGGCCGGCGACAGAAGACCGACGGTGTCCGCAAGCTCGTGACCCGTCGCTATCCGTATCTCGTTTACTACACCATCGACGAGGCATCGGAAGAAATCGTTATCATCGCCATCCAACACCCGGCCCGCGAGCGCGAAGGCTCGGATGCACAGTGAGGCCCAAGATGGGCGTTCGCCTTCGATGAAGCAGCGACGAGAACGCTGCGACGTTCCTCATATCCCATAAACCTTCCGATCCGACACATACCCAGCCGCCATGTCGGCGGCGAGCGCCGCTGGATCGCGCTGTCTTGGATCGCCGTGGCCGCCGCCGCCCGGCGTGCCCAGCGAGATGGTGTCGCCCTTGTTCACGACATACTGCTTCTTGGGATCGGTCTTCTCGCCGTTGATGCGGAGCTCGCCGGGCGCGCCGGCCTTGCCGCCTTCGATGCCGAAGGCGGGAAAGAGGGTCCGTTCCGCGAGGAAGGAGACGGCGATCGGCGTCTCGCTGCGGCTCTCGATCAGGATCTCCTGCGCCAGCCCGCCGCGATGGCGGCCGGGACCGCCCGAGTCGGGGCGCAGCTTCTTGTGATGGAAACGCAACGGCGCGATGTGCTCGCTGATCTCGATCGAGGTCGAGCTCACGTTCGACGGCCACGAGAGACAGGTGACGCCGTCGCGCTGCGTGTTGCCGCCCATGCCGCCGTTGTAGAAGAACATGTTGGCGTAGGGCTTGCCGCCGCCCTTGCCGTCATCGCGCACGCCCGACTGGTTCATGCCCCACATCGGCGAGCCGCAGGCCGCCATCACCCGTTCCGGCACGATCTGACCCAGGCAGCCGAACACCAGCATCGGCACATAATGGCCGATCAGCATGCGCGAGCCGCCCGGCGCGGGGAATTGCGGATTGACGATGCAGCCCGGCGGCGCCTTCAGGGTGATCGGCCGCCACGCGCCCTCATTGTTGGGCAGGCCGGGGCTGGTGCAGACCTTCACCCCGTACATCGCCATGGCGTTGGTGTAGCAGAGCGCGCAATTGATGGCGCGGTCGACCTGGGAATCGGTGCCGGCGAAATCCATGAGGATCTCGTCGCCCTTGATGGTGAGCGCCATCTTCAAGGTGATGGGCTTGTCCATCAGTCCGTCGGTTTGGAGCTCGCTGCGGTAGGTGCCGTCGGGCAGCTCGCGGATCGCCGCCCGCATCGCCGTCTCGCAGCGGCCTTGTATCTCACGTGCCAGATCGGTGAGGTCGGGCAGACCATAGCCCTCCATCAACACGCGCAGCCGGTCCTCCATCAGGTCGAGCGCGACCACCTGCGCCCACAGGTCGCCCATCGTCTGGTCGGGCGTGCGCACGTTCTTGCGGATGATGGTGACCAGGGTCTCGTCGGTCTTGCCCGCGACGATCATCTTCATCGGCGGAATCTGCAGGCCCTCCTCGAAGACCTCGCGCGGCTCGGGACTGCGGATCTTGCCGCCGATGTCGGGCGCATGCGCCGTGGTGGCGCTGAAGGCCACCAGCTTGCCGTCCTTGAAGATCGGCTTGGCGAGCGTGATATCGGGCAGATGGCCGGTGCCCAGCCAGATGTCGTTGGTGATCAAGACGTCGCCCGGCGCGAGCTGGTCGGGCGGGAAGAAGCGCAGGAAGTGCTTCACCGTCTCCGGCAGGGTACCGATGAAGCTCGGGATGCTCTCGCTCGCCTGGACCAGCGACTGGCCCGCGGCGTCGGTGATGACGCAGGAGAAATCGTAGCTCTCGCGCACCAGGGTCGAGAAGCTGGTGCGCACCATGGCGGCGGCGGCCTCGTCGACCATGGAGATCAGGCGCCGCCATAAAAGCTCAAGCTCGATGGGATCGAAGCTACGGGTCACTGGAGCACCATCCGCGTTCCAAAGCACACCTCATCCTGAGGAGCGGCCCATAGGGCCGCGTCTCGAAGGATGGGCAACAACCACTGTACTCGCTCCCACCCTTCGAGACGCATCGCTGCGCGATGCTCCTCAGGGTGAGGCCATTTCGTTCCGAGACATGCCAACATCGCTAGCCGACCTCCGCCAGGATGGAACCGTCGGCCAGCAGGCGCGCCTTGGCGCCGGGGCCGACGATGAAGGTGCTCTCGTCCTCCTCGAACACGGCGGGGCCGTCGATGCTGACGCCCGGTTCCAGCGCGTAGCGGTCGAACACCTCGGTCGGCAGCATCTTGCCGGCGTCGGGAAAGAAGACGGGCCGCGTTCCCTTGCGCGCCGCGGCCGAGGGATGGCGCAGCAGTTCGAGCGAACCGCCGGTGCCGGGCATCGGCGCGCTCACGGACAGACGCAAGGCCACGAACTGGATGGCGGCGCCCGGCGGAGTCCTGGCGAACAGCGCCTTGTAGGACTGCTCGAAGGCAGCCGTCACGCCGGCCTCGCTGAGCGGATCAGGCAGCACGACGGTGATCTCGCTGCCCTGCCCGATATAGCGCATGTCGGCCAGTCGACCGAGGGTGCGGGCCTCGATGTCGGCGCCGGTGAGGCGCAGGACGTCCAGCGACTCCTTCTCCAGGCCGGCGAAGACGCGGCCGGCGGCGGCGAAATCGGCGCCGGCGAGCGGCTGGGTGAAGCTCGCCACGCGATCGACCCGTGCCGGCGCCATCAGCATGCCGATGGTACTGCCCGCGCCGGCGCCGGGCGGGCAGATGACGCGATTGATGCCGAGCTTGCGCGCGACGTGCCAGGCATGCACCGGCCCCGCGCCACCCGTCGCCAGCAGCGCGTATTCGGCCGGAATGCGGCCGCGCTCGGCGATAGCCACGCGCGCCGCGCCCGCCATGTTCTCGTTCACCACATCATGCACGCCGAAGGCGGCACGTGCCGGCTCGACGCCCAGCGACTTGGCCAGGCGGCCGAAGGCTGCGTCGGTTGCGACGCGATCGATCTGCATGGCGCCGCCCAGGAAGAAGTCGGCGTTGAGATAGCCCAGGGTGAGGTCGGCATCGGTCACCGTGGCCTCGCTGCCGCCGCGGCCGTAGCAGGCCGGTCCGGGCTGCGCGCCGCTGCTTTCCGGTCCGACATTGAGCGTGCCGAGCTCCGACTTGTGTGCGATCGAGCCGCCGCCGGCGCCGATCTCGATCAGCTCGACCGTGGCGATCTGGATGGGCAGGCCCGAGCCGCGCAGGAAGCGTTTCTCGCGCGCCGCCTCGAAGCCGTAGGCGACCAGCGGCTCGCCCTCGTCCACCAGGGCTAGCTTGGCGGTGGTGCCGCCCATGTCGAAGGCCAGCACGCGCTCGAGGCCGGCATTGCGGCCGAACCACGCGCCGGCCAGCGCGCCGGCCGCCGGCCCGCTTTCCAGGAGCTGCACCGGCGCGCGCTTGGCCTCGCTCACATGGGTGAGGCCGCCATTGGACAGCATGAGAAAGAGTCCGCCCGGAATGCCCTCGTCGCGCAGCGCCTGCTCCAGCCGCTCGAGGTAGATCTCGGCCAGCGGCCGCACGAAAGCATTGGCCACCGTGGTGCTGGCGCGCAGGTACTCGCGGATTTCCGGCGCGATGTCCGAAGAGAGCGAGAGCGACAGGTTCTGGAAGCGCTCGGCCACCGCCGCACCGATGGCGCGTTCGTGGCTGGGATTGGCGTAGGCGTGCAGGAAGCAGATGGCGAGGCTCTCCACGCCCTGCTTCACCAGATCGGCGACTTCGGCCAAGGCCGCGTCGACATCGAGCGGAATTTCCACCGTGCCGTCGGGCGCCAGGCGCTCCTTCGCCTCGCGCCGCCACGGCCGTGCGACCAGCGGCTTGGGCATCTCGATGAAGAGGTCGTAGAGCTCGTACTTGCGCTCGCGGCCGATCTCCAGCACGTCGCGAAATCCCGCCGTGGTCAGAAGGCCGGTCCTGGCGCCCTTGCGCTCGATCAGCGCGTTGGTGAACAGCGTCGTGGCGTGGACGACGCGCCCGACCTGCTCGGGCTTCGCGCCCGCCTTCTCCAGCACCTTGCGCGTGCCCAAAAGCGTGCCGCGCGCCGGATCGTCGGGCGTCGTGCTTTCCTTCCAGATGACGGCGCGGCCGTCGCGCGGATCGTGGATGACGAGATCGGTGAAGGTTCCCCCGATGTCGATGCCGAGGGAGAGCGGTGCAGTCATAGATACCTCGTCCTGAGGAGGCGCGAAGCGCCGTCTCGAAGGACGGGCCACAGACACGGTGCGGGTTGCGACCCTTCGAGACGCATCGCTGCGCGATGCTCCTCAGGGTGAGGTTCGTTGTTGATCATTCGGCGCGGATATTGCCCTGCTTCACCACCTTCGCCCAGCGCTCGCGGTCCTTGGCGATATACGCAGCGAACGCCACCGGGCCCTGATCGAGGGGCTCCAGGCCTTGCTTGGCAAGCGTTTCGGTATTCTTGGGATCAGCCATCGCATCGAGGAACATTTTGGCCAGCGATGCCTTGATGTCCTCCGGCAAGCCGGCCGGCCCGACGAGGCCGAACCAGTTGTTGATGTCGAGCGCGGGGATGTCCTTTGTGAGCAGCGGCAGCTCGGGCGCCAACGGTGAAGGCTTTTTAGCGGCGAGCGCCAACACGCGCACCTTGCCGCCGCGCGCCATGCTCATGATCTCCGACACGTTGGCGAAGAAGATGTCGACATTGCCTGATGCCACGTCGGCAATGGCGGGCGCGCCGCCGCGATAGGGCACATGGATCATCTTCAGCCCACCCGCTTCGGCGGCCAAAAGCTCCGCGCCGAGCTGATTGGTCGAGCCCAGGCCGGTCGAGGCATAGCTCACCTTGCCGGGATTGGCCTTGGCATAGGCGACGAGTTCCGGAATGGTCTTGAACGGCGCGTCCATGCGCACGATCAGCGCCATCGGCACGCCGACCAGATTGCAGATCGGAACCAGCTCCTTGTCGAGGTCGAGCGGGATCTGCGAGCCCGGCACGACCGGTCCGACCGCGAGCTGGCCCATGATGCCGATGCCGACCGTGTAGCCATCCGGCGCCGACTGCGCGACCGCCTTGAGCGCGATGAAGCCGCCGGCGCCGGTCTTGTTGTCGACGATAACGGTGTAGCCGTGCTGGCGCTGGATGGTCTCGGCCGCAATGCGGGCGGCGATGTCGGCCGTGCCGCCGGGCGCATAACCGACCAGGATCTTGATGGGCTGCTTCGGCACCCATTGCGCCCAGGCCGGCGCGGCAGCGAGCAGCAACGGACTTGCCAGCAGACTTCTACGCAACATGGCCAGACTCCCCATCGCCAATCGCCTGCCTCTTCCGCCAGCGATTATCGCAAATCTCGGTGACAAAAGGCATTTCCGTCATCCTGAGCGAAGCGAAGGATCTCATCGCCGTTTCGCCCTGCACTCTTGTTGAACCGGCACGGGATCCTTCGCTGCGCTCAGGATGACATGAGGGTCAGTCGAGCAAGCGCCGTGCCGGGTCAAGCATCGCAACGTGGCTTGAGATGAAACCGGCTTGAGGTAGTCTCCGCGCGCATGCCGCTCGTCCATCCCGCCGCCGACGTCTGGACCCTGCTCGCCGACATCGCCGAGGAGACGCCGGA
>DATHNU010000324.1:0-9429 GCA_035485695.1 Reyranella sp.
ACCATCGTTTCGGGCGCGGTGTTCACCGACCAGTTCGGCGTGCTGCCGGAGCTCGACTTCCTCGAAACCCCGGTCGGCTGCATCTACATGGCGACGCGCCGCGTCGGCGACCACGTCTGGACGCGCAGCGTCGAGAACGTGCTGCCGAACCTGCAGCAGGTCGCGCCGGTGTGGGAAGACGGCAGGCGCGTGCACGGGTTCAGCGGCCCGATGATGAGCCGCTGGATCGTGCCGCTCGACGACACCAACACGATGCTCGTCGAGCTGCGGCATGTGCCGGACCCGGTGGGCACGACGCCCGACTGGTGGGTCGATCGCGGCAAGATGCTGCCGGGCCAGCTTGCGATGAACACCTACGAGGAAAGCCAGCGCACACCCGGCGACTACGAGGCGCAGGCGTCTCAGCGGCCGATCGCGGTGCATGGGCTCGAGCACCTCAGCGCGACCGACCGCGGCGTGTCGATGTTCCGCAACCTGGTGCGCAAGGGCATCCGCGCGGTGCGCGAGGGACGCGACCCGCAGGGCCTGAGCCGCAACGGCAACGAGGTGCTGCCGACGTTCTGCAACGACACCGTGGTGCACCAGCCGGCGGCGGCCGACGCGGCGTCGGATGCGGAGATGCTGCGCGCGACCGGGCGTCGTCTCGCGGAAGGCTACGTCAAGGACCCGCCTCTGTTGCCGCCGGGGTAACCCGCTCTCAGGGGTGACCACGGACGCGACGCTCGGGCGGATGGGATTGCAGGCGCACGCCGCTCTCCCCAAATCGGGCTATGCCCCTGGCGACACCCCTCACCACGTTCGGCGACCTGGCGCGGGACCACCTCGAAATCGAGGTGACCTGCGGCAACTGCGGCCATCGGCGAACCATCGACGCGGCGTCGCCTCGGATCCGCAACCGCAAGGTCGCCGGGGCGCGCTTCCGCTGCGAGCAGTGCGGCTCGGTCGGATTGCCGACCATCGGCAAGCAACGCCGCTGGCCCGGTCGGCTTGCCGATCATGCGCGCAAGCTGCGCTAGGGCACTGGTAGAGATGCCGACAATGCTAAGACGTAAGCGGCGTTCTGAGACCGCCTTCCGCGTCCACATGCCGGGGCGGAGGGGACTAACTCAGTCAACGCCGGATCACAGCTGCTTCACCGCTATCTTTATGAAACCGATTGTCCGAGTAGTCCATTTTGACCACTACACCAAGGCTCAGGGGTGCATACCACTGACGCAACGTAGAAGGCGCGCCATCTTTCCTCCATTGGAAGTGCAGCGGACTACTTATAGCGCAGCCAAACCCATGTTGGTCGCCAGGGCAAAAGGGCTTCAGAGACTGAAGAGGTGGGTTAGATGATCCTGTCTTGCGCTCTGGCCTTGATGTTCCTGCAGCTGGTCAAACGGCTACCCTACAAGGACACTCTACGAACGGCCGGTCGTCTTGGCTTGGGGCTATGGTGCGCAGTTTGTGGTCATCGTGCCGTCGCCTGATCTGGTGGTCGTAACGCTCGTTGCCGCACCAGGTGCGCAAGAGCTTGGCAAACGGAATGCCGGGATCATGGGTCTGATGGCTCAAATCGTTGCACTGGCGGGTGGTGCGGATGCGTTCGATGAGCGTGCCTCGTCACACAGTCGACTTGCAGGCTGACGCACACGTGCGCCAGCGGCGAGCAGGGGAGCCCAGTGGCCGCGGCAGCCTGCACAAGCTGTTAGGGCGAAAATCGACCATCGCTTTCCTGATGACCCTGCCGCTGATCACGGTCATCGTCGCGCTCGTGGCCTATCCTACGGGCTACGCGATCTATCTCTCGATGCTCGATAGGACCATGACCAGGTTCGTCGGGCTCGCCAACTTCGCCCTTCTGGTCAGCCGCGGCGGGTTCTGGATGGTCGTCTACCAGACCAGCCTGTTTGCCGTCACCGCCGTCGCGCTCAAGGCGATCATCGGCTTCGTGCTCGCCCATCTCCTGCACAACATCCCGACAAAGGGCCAGCGCAAGTGGCGCGGCATGCTCCTGGTGTCGTGGGTGATCCCGCCGGCCATGAGCGTGCTCGCCTGGCGGTTGCTGTTCGATCCGTCCTTCAGCGCCTTCAACTGGATCCTCCAGCATCTGGGCATGGACCGCATCGGTTGGGTCGGCGAGCCCGGCTGGGCGCGCTTTTCGGTCATCCTGGTGACCGTGTGGTTCGGCGCGCCGTTCTTCATGGTCATGTTCCTCGCGTCGCTGACGTCGGTGCCCGAGGAGCTCTACGAGGCGGCGTCGATCGACGGCGCCACCTGGTGGCAGCGCCTGCGCTACGTGACCATCCCGATGATGCGCAACGTCATTGCCATCACGATGATGTTCTCCCTGATCGGCAGCTTCGCCGGCTTCACCCTCGTGGCCCTGCTGACCAACGGCGGCCCCCTTGGGGCGACCCAGGTGCTCGGCACGTTGTCATTCCTCGTCGGCATCCTGAGCGGAAATCTCCCGTTGGGTGCCGCCATTGCGCTGTTCATGGTGCCGGTCCTGGCGGTGGCCGCGACCTTCATCCTGCGCGGCATCGCCAAACGGGGGAGTGAAGTCTGACGCTGTGCGCGGCATCAAGTACTCTACGAGTGGTCTCACCGAGCAGGTCCATCAATTGTTCAAGGAACGGGACGGCGAAGCAACTCGATGCTGCGGCTTCGCCACGTTACATTGAGGGCAATTACGTTCCTTCCCTGCCGCTGAGCAACGCGCCTGACATGTCCGACACTGCAACGCCCCTGGGCTTATCCCGCATCCGAGACGCGCGCGCCGTGCTCGCTGGACGGCTGGCTCCGTCGCCCTGCCTGCCTGTCGACGACGGGCAAGCCCGTCCGGGCCGGCTTTTCGTCAAGGCCGAGAACCTGATGCCGACCGGATCGTTCAAGATCCGGGGCGCGACATATCGGATATCGCTTCTGACGGCATCCGAACGCGCCCGTGGCGTGATCGCCTATTCGACCGGCAACCATGCCCAGGCCGTCGCCAAGGCCGCGCGAGATGCCGACGTCGCGGCCACGATCGTCATGTCTCCGGATGTTCCGGCGCTCAAGGTCTCTGCCACTGAGAGGTGGGGCGCGAAAGTCGTCATGGCGGAGCCCTCGTCGCACGCACGCCGGTCCCTTGCCGAGCAGATTGCCCGCGAGTCCGGCCGTGTCCTGGTTCCACCTTACGATGATTACGCGATCATGGCTGGCCAGGGCACGATCGGTCTCGAACTGCTCGATCAAATGCCGGCCGATATCCCGATGACGGTCTTCGTACCCATTGGCGGTGGTGGTCTCCTGGCGGGCGTGGCGGCGGCGTTGAAGCAGGCATCCCGGCATGTCCGGGTCATCGGGGTCGAGCCCGAGCTGGAGAACGACGCCTGGCAGTCACTCAAGGCCGGCCGCATCATCGGCCTTGCCGGGCCAAGCGAGAGTATCGCTGACGCCATCAAGGTGCAGCAGCTGGGTGATCTGGTCTTTCCGTTGATTCGAACTTATGTCGACGACATCGAAACCGTGAGCGAGGCCGAGATCGCCCAGGCGACGATTCACGCCTGGTCGTCGCTCAAGCTGATCGTGGAACCCGGTGGGGCGGTTGGCTTTGCAGCGGCACTACGCGCAGCGGTGCATCGGGTGGACAACACCGTTGCCCTTCTGTGCGGCGGCAACGTCACCCTGGAGCGGCTCCTCCAGATCCAAGCTCTGTGCTGACATGGGCAACGGCCTGCTCGACCGCGGGTTCGGCGCGGCCGATTTGGTCAAGGTCATTGTGCCAATTGCATGCACTGCATGCACTCGAGCGCGCCCTTCTACGCGGTGTACAAAAACTATCTTGCGTGCCCGAAGTGCAGCCATCGCGCACGTCTTATCCTTGACGTTCCTGAGCAATGTTGTGGCGTATGTCTGCCGAGCCCCACCTGGCAGGACCGGCATCATGTTCGCTCTCGTCGATAATCTCCCGCAGCGCCATTGCTGGGTGACACGACGCGCGGCCGCGCCTGACGTCGATTTCCGGACCTCTATGCGATGGGGAAGCATGTGCAGTTGCGACGATCCGTGCTCGCGCAATTCTCCGTCCCCCGCCTGCCACGCCAAGCCATCGGCGATTGGCATATCGCTTGCGGAAATTGCGGGAATTACAAATTCCTGGCAGCAGCGGCCGGCCCGCGCCGAGCCTCGAGATTGGCGTAACGCTTGCGGAAATTGCGCAAAGCCCTGCCATGGCCCGCCTGCCCGATACCGCGACAGAATCGAGGGCAGGGCGGAAAGGTCGAAAAACCATTTTTCGGGCTCTATAGCGGTACGAAAGTATTCCTGGGGGCGCCACTGGAAGGAAAAATGGCACGACCGTCGTCCAGCTCGACAGCTCGTCGGCTGTTTGGCGGGCCAATGAGAATTGCCGGACATGGGTCCTATGGTGCCCACTTACTCAGGGAATCCGTGGCGAAGCCCCGCGAGCCATCAGAAAATTCCCAATCTTTTCAATGCGGGAAAGCCGCAAACCCCGGCCAATGGTGCTTACTTATTCCGGCCTTCTGCGTCCCAACGTTCGGATCGTGATGCGGAAGTCGGACCGTTCGAGATTGAAGGCCTCGCTCGAAGGCATGCTCGACAGCTTCACCCGGCACACGCGCGGGACGGTGACTCTGGCGGTGTGAGTCCCGGTCATCAGTGGGGCAACAAGGGCGGAAAACGGCACACCCGTCAGCGTCCGCCAGGGCGCGCGCGTTGCGGCGGCGGCCGTGACGGCGTCGCAGATGCCCCGTTGATTCGGGGGCCCCGAGGTCCATATTTGGCTGTAATCCCCCTATGAACCCTTTGTTTCATCCTGCCGTCGCGGCGTGGTTCGAGGATCGGTTCGTCGGCGCCACGACGGCGCAGGCCGACGCCTGGCCGCTGATCAAGGCCGGCCGCGATACGCTGATCGCGGCACCCACCGGCTCGGGCAAGACCCTGGCCGCCTTCATGGCCGCGATCGACGATCTGGTGCGCCAGGGCATCGCCGGTGCGCTTCTGGACGAGACGCAGATCGTCTATGTCTCGCCGCTCAAGGCGCTCTCCAACGACATCCAGCGCAATCTCGAAGCGCCACTGGCCGGCATCCGCGACGAGCTGCGCCGGCGTGGCCTGCCCGATGTCGACATCCGGACCTGGGTGCGCACCGGCGACACGCCGGCCGGCGAACGGCAGCGCATGGGCCGCCGGCCGCCGCACATCGTCGTCACCACCCCCGAATCCCTCTACACCCTGCTGGGGTCGGTATCGGGCCGCAAGATGCTGGCGACCACCCGGACCGTGATCGTCGACGAGATCCATGCCATCGCGCCCAACAAGCGCGGCAGCCATCTCGCTCTGTCGCTCGAGCGCCTCGCCGCGCTTTGCGGCCATCCTCTCCAGCGCATCGGCCTGTCGGCGACGCAGAATCCCATAGAAGAGGTGGGACGCTTCCTGGTCGGGGCCGCAGGCTCCGGCTGCGCCATCGTCGATTCCGGCCATCGGCGCGACCGCGATCTCGCGCTCGACGTTCCGGAGTCGCCGCTCGAAGCCGTGATGTCGGCCGAGGTGTGGGAGCAGGTCTATCGCCGCCTCGCTTCCTTGATCGAACAGCACCGCACCACCTTGATCTTCGTCAACACGCGACGCTTGGCGGAGCGGGTGACCCGTCGGCTCTCCGAGCTGCTGGGCGAGGCCAACGTGACGGCCCATCACGGCAGCCTGGCCAAGGAGCAGCGGCTGGATGCCGAGCAGCGGCTGAAGCACGGCAAGCTCAAGGCGCTGGTCGCCACCGCCTCGCTCGAGCTCGGCATCGACATCGGCGACGTCGATCTGGTGTGCCAGCTCGGCTCGCCGCGCTCGATCGCGAGCTTCCTGCAGCGCATCGGGCGCTCGGGCCACGCCATCGACGGCACGCCCAAGGGACGGTTGTTCCCGCTGTCACGCGACGAGCTGGTCGAATGCGCGGCGCTGCTCGACAGCGTCCGCCGCGGCGAGCTCGACCGTCTGTCGATTCCGTCGCAGCCGCTGGACGTGCTGGCGCAGCAGATCGTGGCCGACGTGGCCGCGCGTGAGTGGAGCGAGGACGAGCTTTTCGCGCTGGTGCGCCGCGCGTGGCCCTATCGCGCGCTGAAGCGCGAGGACTTCGATGCCATCGTCGCCATGCTGGCCGACGGCTTCAACACCCGCCGCGGCCGGCGCGGTGCGCTCGTTCATCATGACGCCGTCAACCGCCAACTGCGCGGCCGGCGCGGTTCGCGGCTGACGGCGCTCACGTCGGGCGGCACGATCCCGGATAATGCCGACTACAAGGTGCTGCTCGAGCCGGAGAACCACATCGTCGGCACCGTCAACGAGGATTTCGCCGTCGAGAGCATGACCGGCGACGTCTTCCAGCTCGGCAACAAGAGCTACAAGATCCAGAGGGTCGAGCGCGGCGTCGTCCGGGTCGAGGACGCGCGCGGCATGGCGCCCAGCATCCCGTTCTGGCTGGGCGAGGCGCCCGGCCGCAGCGACGAGCTCTCGGTCGCGGTGTCGCGCCTGCGCGCCGACATAGCCGACCGTCTGCGCCGGGATCCGACGGGCGCTTCAGTGCTGCGCTGGCTGATCGACGACCTCGCCATCCTCCCGGTGGCGGCCGAGCAGATCGTCGACTATCTGCGCGCCGGGCACGCCGCGCTCGAATGCCTGCCGACCCAGGCCACGATCGTGCTCGAACGTTTCTTCGACGAGGCGGGCGGCACGCAGCTCGTCGTTCATTCGCCCTATGGCAGCCGGCTCAACCGCGCCTGGGGGCTGGCGCTGCGCAAGCGGTTCTGCGGCAAGTTCAATTTCGAGATCCAGGCCGCCGCCACCGAAGACAATATCGT
Organism: Reyranella sp.; assembly: GCA_035485695.1. Lineage (GTDB taxonomy): Bacteria > Pseudomonadota > Alphaproteobacteria > Reyranellales > Reyranellaceae > Reyranella. The sequence goes on from DATHNU010000324.1 coordinate 6,840, forward strand.
CATCTCGCTCACCGAAGCGCACAGCTTCGCCCTGGGCGACGTGGCGCATTATCTCTACTCGGCCACGGTGCGCACGGTGCTCACGCAGGCGATTCTCGATTCGCCGATGTTCACCACGCGCTGGCGCTGGGTCGCCGGCGTGTCGCTGGCCCTGCCGCGCTTCCGTTCCGGCAAGAAGGTGCCGCCGCAACTCGCGCGCATGGGCGCCGAGGACCTGATCGGCTCGGTCTTTCCTGACCAGATCGCCTGTGCCGAGAACCTGCCGGGCGAACGCGAGATTCCCGACCATCCGCTGGTCCAGCAGGCGATCGGCGACTGCCTGACCGAGGCCATGGACCTCGCCGGCCTGGAACGGCTGCTCAAGGGAATCGAATCGGGCGCGGTCCAGGTGGTCACGCGCGACCTCACGCAACCCTCGCCGCTTGCCCTGGAAGTGCTGACCGCGCGCCCCTACGCCTATCTCGACGACGCGCCGCTGGAAGAGCGCCGCACCCAGGCGGTGATGGCGCGGCGCTGGCTGGCGCCGGAACAGGCGTCCGGCCTGGGGCGACTCGATGAGGCGGCAATCGCGCGGGTCAAGGGCGAGGCATGGCCCGATGCGGCGAGCGCCGACGAGCTTCATGACGCGCTGGTCTGGCTGGGCTTCCTGACCGCGGGCGAAGTGCAGGCGGGGCCGGGCTGGCGCGACTTGCTGGGCGAGCTCGTGGCGCAGAAGCGTGCCGCGCGCGTGCAGGTCGCGGGCGCGACCTTGTGGATCGCGGTCGAGCGCCTGTCGCTCTTCCGCTCGCTGTGGCCGGAGCTCAGGACCCAGCCGCCGCTCTCCCCACCGCCGGGCTACGACAAACCATGCGATGGCGATGAAGCCCTCGTCGAGATCCTGCGCGGACGGCTCGAGGGCCTGGGGCCGGTGACGGCGGACGCGCTCGCCGCGCCGCTCGGTTTGCAGGCCGGCGAGATCGCGGCGGGATTGGCGGCGCTGGAAGCCCAGGGCTTCGCCATGTGCGGCCGCTTCACGGCGGGCGCGGCGAGCGACGAATGGTGCGAACGTCGCCTGCTCGCCCGCATTCATCACTACACGATCAAGCGGCTGCGCGCCGAGATCGAGCCCGTGGCCGCGCGCGACTTCCTGCGCTTTCTCTTCAAATGGCAGCGCGTGTCGCCCGATTCGCAGGTCGAGGGACCGAAGACTCTCGACGCGATCATCGCCCAGCTCGAAGGTTTCGGCGCGCCCGCCGGTGCGTGGGAAAGCGAGATCCTGCCGGCCCGGCTCACCGACTACCGGCCGGCCTGGCTCGACGCGCGCTGCCTCGCCGGCCATGCCACCTGGATCCGCCTGGCGCCGCGCAACGGTCGGGCCGCCAACGCCGACGCTCGGCCCGCTCCCGTGCGCACGACGCCGATCACCCTGGTCGCCCGTCGCCATGCCGCGTTCTGGCGCTCGACGGCGCCGCCGGCCGATCCACCGCAGCCCAGCCCGCGCGCCCAGGCCGTCGTCGATTTCATGACGGCCAACGGCGCCTCGTTCTTCGACGAGCTGCTGCAGCATTGCGGCCTCCTGCGATCCCAGCTCGAGGAGGCGCTGGCCGAACTGGTGGCGCTCGGCGTGGCCACGTCCGACAGCTTCGACGGCCTGCGCGCGCTGATGGTGCCCTCGGGCGATCGCAAGCCGATCGCGAGCGGCCGGCGTCGCCGCCGCACGGCCTCGTCCGGCCTGGAGGAGTCGGGCCGCTGGTCCCTGATCCGCCAGCCCACCGGCCCGGCCGATCGCAAGCTCGATCCTGCCGCGGTCGAGCATGTGGCGCGCGCGCTGCTGCGGCGCTACGGCGTGGTGTTCTGGCGCATGCTGGAGCGCGAATCCTCGGGCCTGCCGCCGTGGCGTGAGCTGCTGCGCGTCTATCGGCGGCTCGAAAGCAGCGGCGAAATACGCGGCGGGCGTTTCGTCGCCGGCTTCACCGGCGAGCAGTTCGCCCTGCCCGAGGCGATCGGCCTGCTGCGCGAGATCCGCCGCCGGCCCGCGACGGATGAATGGACGGCGGTATCGGGCGTCGATCCTCTCAACCTCGCCGGCATCCTCACGCCCGGGCCAAGGCTTGCCGCCCTGGCCGGCAATCGATTGCTCTATCGTGACGGCGTCCCGGCCGCGACCCTGTCGGGCGGCGAGATCCGCTTCGTCGACGCCCTCGATCCCGCGACGGAGTGGTTCGCGCGAAAAGCGCTGGTGCGTGGGACGCGGCGAGAGCCGTTCTTCGGCCTCGAGACGGACGCGCATCGCGATGCCGGGCAACCTGACCTGGAATCCGCAAGCTCATAGCGCGCCGCCGGCGCGAAGGTCGAGTTGCGCCTCGACTGGTCGCCGCGATCAGGAACGCTCGCCGACAGGCGGCTATGTCGCCGCTATGAAAGGCACGGCACAAACACATGGAACTTTTATGCGCTGATCGGCGAAGAAACCTGACGGGCGCCTGCCCCAGGAGTGAGTGGCCGATATGAGCGACAAGCCGGATTGCGAGCGTTGCCAGAGGATCAAGTCGGCGATCGGGCGGGGCCTCTCGCCCCATGCGGCGCGCGAGGAAAACGGCTGGGATGAATG
>DATHNU010000325.1:0-8122 GCA_035485695.1 Reyranella sp.
CTCGCCGCAGCGCCGGACCACTCTCGCCTCCGACCCAGATCGGCGGATGCGGCTTCTGCACGGGCTTCGGGTCCAAAGTGATATTGGAGAATCGGACATGCTTGCCATCGAATTTGGGCACATCCCTGGTCCAGAGCTCAACGAAGGCCCGCACATATTCGTCGGTCACGGTTCCACGCGCATCGAAGTCCGGCGCGTCGATGGCCTCGAACTCCTCGCGCATCCAGCCCGCACCGATCCCCAGCGTCAGCCGGCCACCCGAGAGAACGTCGATGGTCGAAAGCATCTTGGCGGTCAGCACGGCTGGTCGATGCGGCACCACCATGACGGAGGTCACCAGACGCAGGCGGGTCGTTTTCGCGGCGATCCAGGCGATCTCGGTCAGCTGTTCGTGCCGCTCGCCGCGGGTACCGCTGGGGAACTCCCCGGAGGCGCTATAGGGATATTCGGCCGCGATCGCGGTCGGAATAACGACGTGGTCGCTGAACGTTGCATAGTCGAAGCCCATCGCCTCGCCGCCAACCACGATCTCCGCAAGGTTATCCGCGGCCGACAGGGGGCCGGCGGTCGGTGCGTTGAAGCCGATTAGCATTTGTAGCGTCCTTCCTGGCATTGCATCGCTGGCGTCAATGCGACACCATGCGGCCACAAGTTGGTGGCGGCAAGTGCGTCCTGCGAGTGCGCCCCCTCTGCGGACGGAGACGATATGGATCATGAAGGCGGCCGGTAGACAGACGACGCGGCTACGGTTCGACGCGCCGCTGGCCGAACTGATAGCGGAAGCCGCGGTCTTGCGCGATTCCGCGCATGGCCGGCTGATTTCCTACTCGCGCAAGGTCTTCATTCCGCTCACCAAGCTCTGCCGCGACGTCTGTCACTACTGCACATTCGCGCAAGTGCCGCGCGTGGGCAAGCCCACCTACCTCTCACCCGACGAGGTGCTTGTCATCGCGCGCGCCGGCGCGGCCGCAGGTTGCACCGAAGCGCTGTTCACGCTGGGCGACAAGCCCGAGCTGCGATATCAGGCCGCACGTGACGCATTGAAGGCGCTCGGCCACGACACGACGATCTCCTATCTGACCGCGATGTGCGCGCTGGTGCTGCGCGAGACCGGATTGTTGCCGCATGCCAATCCCGGCGTGATGACGCGCGAGGAGATCGCCGGACTACGCGAGGTCACCGCCAGCCAGGGCATCATGCTGGAGTCCACCAGCGAGCGGCTCTGCAGGCAGGGCGGCGTTCACTACGGTTCTCCCGACAAACATCCCGCAGTCAGGCTGGAGGTCCTGCGTCTGGCCGGCGAACTGAAGGTTCCCTTCACGACAGGCATCCTGATCGGCATCGGCGAGACACGCGAGGAACGGATCGACGCGCTGGAGGCGATTGCTGATCTTCACGCCGCCCATGGTCATATCCAGGAAGTCATCATCCAGAACTTCCGGGCCAAGCCGGACACCAAGCTCGCCAATTCCGAAGAACCCGATCTCGACGACCTGTTGTGGACCATCGCGACGGCGCGTCTGATTCTCGGGTCCGACATGAATATCCAGGCGCCGCCAAACCTGTCGCCCGAGGTCTATCAAAGGCTGATCGGCGCGGGGCTCGACGACTGGGGCGGCGTCTCGCCGGTCACGCCTGACCACGTGAACCCCGAAGCGCCGTGGCCGGCCATCGCAGAACTCGCCCGCAAGAGCGCGGACGCCGGCAAGCTGCTGGTGAACCGCCTGCCCGTCTACCCTGCCTATGTGCGTGCCGCCGATACGTGGCTCGCTCCCGACATCGCCGCCCGCGTGCGGCGCATGAGCGACACTGAAGGCTTCGCACGCGACGACGACTGGGCACCGGGCAACACCAAGCCGCCACCAACGCCGCTGGTGCTCGCCCGCGCCGTCGACGCTCGCATCGCAGGAATCGTCGAGCGCGCCACATCGGGCGAACGCCTCGCCTCGAATGACATCGTGCGCCTGTTCGCCGCACGCGACGCCGACTACCGGCACGTCACGCAGGCCGCCGACGCGCTGCGACGCGCGATCAGTGGCGACGTCGTGCGCTACGTCGTGAACCGCAACATCAATTACACAAACATCTGCTACTTCCGGTGCAAGTTCTGCGCCTTCTCGAAAGGCCGCACGCACGAGGATCTGCGCGGCGCACCCTATGATCTCGCCATTGAGGAAATTACGCGTCGCGCGATCGAGGCGTGGAATCGCGGGGCGACGGAAGTCTGCCTGCAAGGCGGCATCCATCCCGACTACACCGGCGCCACCTACGAAGCGATCTGCCGGGCGATCAAGGCGGTCGTCCCCGAGATGCACATCCACGCCTTCTCGGCGCTGGAAGTGACGCAAGGTGCGGCCACGCTCGGACTGCCGATCCACGAATACCTCGCAAAGCTGAAGGCGGCCGGTCTCGGCACCCTGCCCGGAACGGCGGCCGAAATCCTCGACGATGAGGTGCGCGCCGTCATCTGCCCGGACAAGATCAACAGCGGGCAATGGCTCGACGTGCAGCGCGCCGCCCACCAGGCGGGATTGCGCACCACCTCGACCATCATGTACGGGCACGTCGAGACCTCGAATTCGTGGGCGAAACATCTTCTCGCGCTACGCGACTTGCAGACTGAGACCGGCGGCTTCACCGAGTTCGTGCCGCTTCCCTTCGTCCACATGGAAGCGCCGATGTACCGCCTCGGCATGGCGCGCCCCGGCCCGACGTTCCGCGAAGCCGTGCTCATGCATGCAGTCGGGCGGCTGGCCCTGCATCCGCTGATCCCGAACATCCAGACGTCCTGGGTGAAGATGGGCCCGGCGGGCGCCGCGGTCTGCCTGAAGTCCGGCGCCAACGATCTCGGAGGCACGCTGATGAACGAGAGCATCTCGCGCGCCGCCGGCACCCAGCACGGCCAGGAGTTTCCGCCTCACGACATGGAAGCGCTCATCCGCTCGATTGGCCGCGAACCGGTGCAACGCGACACCCTCTATCGGCAGGTAGCAGAAGAGCGTCGCGCGGCATCCATGACCGCGGCCGACCTGAAGCCGGTCGTGCTGACGCCGCCGCGCAGGAAGGCGGCGGTCGGTTAGGCGATGCCTCGCTCAGCCAGCCGCGCGGGCACGTCAAGTTTGTCGAGCAGCGCGCGGGTACGGGTACCGGCCGATTGCGGCAGGCGCAGGAACAGCGCCAGATCGACCGGGTGGTCGATATCCATCGCGATCCCGGACTGACGGATCACGGTCGGCTCGATACCCTGACGACGCGCGGCGTCAAGGTGCGGAAAGTAGCTGTTATCGCCGAAGCGAAGCGGCACCGATTCCGGCGGCGAGCAGACGACGGCATTAGATCCGAGATCGTCATGTGCCGGCGAGATCGTGAAAGACGGCCCTGCGAGATGTGCCGACAAGACCGCGTCGATTTCGCTGGCGCGGCTGGCCGGAATGTCACCGGGCATCGTGATCATGCCGCCGCGTCCTTCGCCTGCGAGAAGCCGCCGGCCGGCATTCACGCTGCCGGTATGGCCATCTCGCGCTCCCTCGGTCACGATCCGCGCACCGATTTTTTCGCCAAGAGCAGCCGCACGTGGATCGAGCGTGACGATCATCACGCCGGCCAGAAGCCGGCAACCGGCAACGGCGTCGAGCATGTCCGTCAGCATGGTCTCGGCGAGAAGGCGGCGTTCTGCCGGCGACAGCAGGTCCGACAGCCGATGCTTGGCGCCGTCGAACTCCTTGACCGGAATGATCGCCCAGACGTCGCTCATCGCAGCACGGCCACTGCGTCCGCCGCGTCGAGCGTTACGCGCGCCAGCGTCTCGCGGTCCTGCAGGCTTGTCATCAGGGTTCTGGCGATCGTGACCCGCGCGCCGATATTGCTGACCCCATCGGCGTCGGCATGGTCGACGATATAGCCATCGAGCAGGTCGCCGTACCGGGCGGCGACGCCGGCGGCGCTGACCTCGAGGCCAAGTTCGCCCATCATCTTCGCGGTCGGACCCTTGACGGCCTGCCCACCGATGATTGGCGACACCGCGACGACCGGTGCACCGCTCGCCTTGATCGCATCGCGCATGCCAGTGACCGCCAGAATCGGCTCGACGCTGATAAAGGGATTGGACGGACAGATGATCACGGCCCGCACGTCGCCTGAGCGCAGCGCCGCTGTGATGTCGGGATGCGGCCGGGCCAGCGTCACGCCCTCGAAAGCCAGCTCATGGACGACCGGCCGGCACTGCTGGCGCACGAAGTAGTCCTGGAAGTCGATCCAGCCCGCGTCGCCGCGCACGCGGGTACGCACGCGGTCGTCGCTCATCGGCACCACGCGGGCACCGATGCCGAGGCGCCGGCAAATGTCTGATGTCACCTCGGACAGTGTCTGCCCCAGGCGCAGGCGACGGGTGCGCTCGACATGCAGGGCGAGATCGCGATCACCGAGCCGAAACCAGTCCGCGCCGCCGAGCGCGCCGATGCTGTCCATGAACGACCACGTCTCGTCACGCCGGCCCCAGCCGGTGACGGGATTGTCGATATCAGCGAAAACGTAGGTCAGCGTGTCGATATCGGGCGAGATGCTCAGTCCAAGATGCTCGAAATCGTCGCCGGTGTTGGCAACCACGAGCAGCTCTTCGGCTGGCAGGACGCGGCTCAGACCGAGCGCCAGTTTCGCGCCACCGACCCCGCCGGACAGCGCCACGACAAGTCGTTTGCTCATCGGAACAGGTCCTCGTCGGCCGGGCGCACCAGCTCGGACGCAGCATTGTCGGGACCGCGCCATGTCAGCCCGCGCACGACCACCACAGGCTGACCTTCCGCACCCTGCCCCATCACCAGCGACGCCGCTGCGGCGATCTCGTCCGCATGCCCGGTGATGCTGACCTGGAGCTCGCGGCCGAACAGGTCGGGCGAGCCACGCAGATCCATCAGCGACGGGAGGCCGGCGGCACCGATAGCGACGCTGCAAGTCCCGCGCCGCCAGGCGCGGCCGAAGCTGTCGTTAATGATCACCGCCACTGGCACGCCGAATCTTAGCGACAGGCGCCTCCTCAATATCGCCGCGCTGCCGTCGGGATCGACCGGCAGTAGCAGGGCTCGCTGGAGGTCATCGGGCGCGGCCACGTTGGACTGGTCGATGCCCGCATTGGCCATCACAAAGCCCAGCCGGTGCTCGACGATCAGGACGCCTGGCCGTGCCCGCACGACGCGCACCGATTCCAACAGGATCAGCTCGACGAGGCGCGGATCTTTCTGGACGTTGCCGGCGAGCTCGATCGCCTCAGCCGAGGGCTCGACGGTCGCAAGATCGACCATGCGCCCTTCGGCCTTGGACACGATCTTCTGCGTCAGCACGAAAACGTCGCCTCCAAGCGGCACGATGCCACCGCGCGCCAGCCCCTCGCCGATCAGGGCGACGAGATCGTCGTCCTTGCGCACCAGCGGAATGCCGGGGACGGCGATGATCTCGACGGCACTACTGCTCTTCATCGGCCGGTCCCGCGCGCTCAACCGAAACGCTTGCGCAGCCGCGCCAGCACGTGCTCACCGTAGAGTTTCAGGAAGCGCGCCTGGTCTGGCCCCGGCGCATGGAACACGAGATTCCGGAAACCGAGACCGACATAGTAACCGATCCGCTCGACGTGCTCGTCGACATCGCTGGACACGATCCACCGACTGGCGGCGCGCTCCAGCGGCAGCGCGTCGGCGAGGCGCTGCATCTCGACGGGATCCTCTACCGTCATCTTTTCCTCCGATGTCAGCGCCAGTGCCGCCCAGTGGCGCGTGTCCTCGAGCGCTCGCACCTTGTCGGTGTCGAACGACACCTTGACCTCGATCATGCGATCGTAGGGCCGCGACGGATCCTCAGACGCCGCGATACCCTCGGCGACCTTCGGCAACAGGGTCTCGGTGTAGAGCTCCGGCTTCTTGCCGCTGGTGCAGATGAACCCTTCCGCGGAGCGGCCGGCGTAACGTGCCACGAGGGCGCCCGCGGCTGCGACATAGATCGGCACCGGCGTGTCCGGGCGGTCGTAGATCGTCGCCTTCTCGGTCTTGTAGTACTGGCCTTCGAAACTGACCCGCTCCTGGGTCCAGAGCGCCCGGATCAGCGCGACGGCTTCGCGCAGGCGGGCGAAGCGCTCCTTGAATTCTGGCCAGGGCTGGCCGGTCGAAGGCACTTCGTTCAGTCCCTCGCCGGTGCCGATGCCGAGTACGACGCGTCCCGGGAACATCGCGCCCATCGTTCCGAACGCCTGGGCGACGATGGAAGGATGGTAGCGGAAGGTCGGCGTCAGCACGCTGGTGCCTATCACGACGCGCGACGTCCTGGCGCCCAACGCGCCCAGCCACGTGAGCGAGAAAGGCGCATGGCCGTCGACATGCTTCCATGGCTGAAAGTGGTCGCTGATGAAGACCGAATCGAAACCGACTTCCTCGGCAAGGCACGAGAAGCCCAGCAACTTGCCCGGTGCGAACTGCTCCGCCGATGCCTTGTATCCGAGCTTGATCACCGAACGTCTCCTGGCTGGCGCCGATCGATGTCGACGCCGTGGTACCCATCGCGGAAATCTATAGACTAGCGGGAAACGAGCAACCAGCCAAAGCGAGGAAGCGACCATGCATCTCGGAATTGCCCTGCCTTTCGGCGACATCGGTGGTGATGGCGGAATTGTGCGCGAATTCGCTGAGCTCGCCGAGGCCGAAGGTTACGACGGCCTGACGCTGGCGGACCACGTGCTCGGCGGCAACCCAGCCAACCCTGCCAGCGGCCGTGCAGGCGGGCTCGGCCTGTTCCACGACCCCTTCGTGGCGTTCGGCTTCATCGCCGCCTGCACGAAAAAGGTCGAGCTCTCCACCCAGGTGCTGATCCTCGCGCAGCGCCAGGCGGTGCTGGTTGCCAAGCAGGCCGCCAGTCTCGACGTGCTCAGCGGCGGCCGCTTCCGGTTCGGCATCGGGGTGGGCTGGAACGAGATCGAGTTCGTCGGCCTCAACGAGAATTTCCACAACAGGGGCAAGCGGTCCGAGGAGCAGGTCCAGGTGATGCAAGCGCTGTGGGCCAATCCCTACATTACATTTGAGGGCAAGTGGCACCGCCTCCCCGACGCCGGCATCAATCCACTGCCGCCACGCCGCAAAATTCCGCTGTGGTTCGGTGGCCACATGGACGTGACCCTGCAGCGCATCGCGAAGTGGGGCGATGGCTGGATGATGCTGTCAGAACCGCCGGGCCCCAAGGCCGTTGCGGAATTCGACAAGCTGCGCCGCCTGGTGGAAGCCGAGGGACGCGATCCGGCCTCGGTTGGCCTCGAGGTCTGGACCTCAACCGGTACTGGCAGCGAAAAGGACTGGCGCGAGGAAATCAGCTTCTGGAAGAAGGCCGGCGTCACGCACGTCACACTGCACAACACCTTCGGCGGCTACCACCACAAACGCATGGCCGGCCGGAGCATGGCCGACCATGTCGGCGCGATGCGCCGCTACCGCAAGGCCGTTGCCGATCTCCTCTGAACGGGCGCCATACCTCAGGTATCGGCGAGCACCGCCAGCATGCGGTCGCGGGCGGCGAAATCGCCATCCGCGTGGACCGGCTGCAGACAGACATGCGTGGCGCCGGCCTCAAAGTGCGCCCGCAGGCCACGCTTGATCGTGTCTGCATCACCCCACAACACCATCGCATCAATGAACCGGTCGTTACCGCCGTCGGCGAGGTCGGCCTCGGTGAAGCCCTGGCGCAACCAGCTGTTGCGGTAGTTCGGCAGCACCATGTAACGTGATAGTTCCTTGCGCCCGAGCGCCCGTGCTTTCGCGGGATCGGTTTCAAGCGTCACCTTCTGCTCGACCGCGAGCCACTTGGAAGGTCCGAGAATCGCGGCCGCCTCGGCCGTATGTTTCGGCGTCACATTGTAAGGGACAGCGCCGCGCGACTTGGCGCCACTCAACGCCAGCATCTTCGGTCCGAGTGCTGCAACCACGACCGGCGGCGGTTCGCCTGATGGCGCCGACTTGTTGATGCCGTCGAGATAGGCGCCCATTGCCGCCAACGGTTTGTCGTAGCGATGGCCGCGCAGGCCCTCGACCATCGGAATGTGGCTGACGCCCAGACCAAGAATGAACCGGCCGCCATAGAGCGCGTTCAGCGA
>DATHNU010000326.1:0-3343 GCA_035485695.1 Reyranella sp.
CGATCACAAAATGCGCCCATACTTTCTGATTTGCGTTTCTACCTCCGCTTGGAGCTCGGGAAGCGATGAGAAGACTCGGTTCGTGAGTTCACGATGGATGCCTGCAATGGCGCTGGCTATGGCGAGCCCGTAGGCCTTTGCCTCCTCTTCCCTGCAATGATGTTGGAGAAGGGGAAGCAGTTCATCGAGAGCTGCTGCCGATCTAAATGCCGTACGGATGATGTGCAGAGCCAGCTCTTTGTCCATTGTGACCTCAGTTGCTGAACAGCGCGGTAGGCGTGATCGTGCTTGCCCCGACTAGGGTTCGTTGCTCGCCTCCGTAAGGGCCGTAACCAAAGGGCGAGACGCTATCTGGATCTGGCTGAACGCCAGGACTGCTCCTTTGGATGTTATCGTCGACGTGGAAACCTGGGACGGCATCCGCCAACCCAACACGAAACCCCGGCACATCGGCCCGAGGGACGACATTGAACATGGACCATCTCCATCGCCTATCACGGCAGGCAGCTCAAATCTGAGATAAGTTATACTACTTATTCTTTAGTATTTGTCAAGCGCTGCAAGAGGGCTTAACCACATGAGGCAATTCTCGATGAGCGACCTCACCACATCGACACCAACGGAGATCCGGCCGGCTACCCCCTGGGTCGCCGTCGTCAGCCCCAAGGGCAAGGTCGCGCGCACCCTGCGCACGGAATCGAACGATCGCGTCGCCAACATGCGCGCCTTCGCGGCCGAGGCACTGAAGCCGATGGACAAGCAGCTTTCCTAAACCGCCCTCTCGCTTGCGGCGCCGGCCGGAGTTTCCGCAGTTCGCGCAGTTTCCGCTAGTGATTCGCCAATCAGCGCCAAATTCGGTCCGCAGTACATCTGCCATGGCATTGATATCGGCTTGCATACGTTGCCCTCTTGGGGTCGACAAACTCCATATAAGTCAATCTAAGGCGATTACAAGTGACACTTAAGCAAAGTACCTGAGTTTCTGCGCACCATACTGCGCAGAAACTCGCCCGCTACCAGTGCGCGGAGGCGCTCTGCGGTGACCGCCTGACCGGGTCAGCCACCAACCCCGGGGGCCCGGACCCTCGGCGTGAGTTCGAATCGGACTTATTGCGCTCCGTAAGGGAGCCAGAAAATTGCGTGACTGGACTCCGAGCGCTGCTGGCAGTGCTGGCACTCCCGAAAGAGAAAGATCCTTCGTTGCGCCGGGATGACAGGATTGTTGTCATCCCGAGGCCAAAGGCCGAGGGACCCTTGCCTGTTGCCGCTGTGACGGCTTTCCACCCGCGGTCATGCCGCCAAATGCGACGTGCCGTCAGCAGTGTCCAGCAGCCTCGAAAATTTCAGTCGGCGTCGCTGTTCATCACCGCGGCGAGTACGACGCTCAGCCAGCCCAGGATGAAGGCCGTACCGCCCAGCGGGGCCACCGCGCCGAACCATCGTGGGCCACCGAAGGCGAGCGCATAAAGGGCGCCGGGAAAGAACACGCTGCCGGCGAGGAACAGGCACTGCGCGACGAGGGCGACGCGGCCATTCAGCATCGTGCCGCGGACCAGCACGACCACCGCCAGGATCGCCAACGCATGGATGAGCTCGTACTGGCTGCCCGTCTGCAGCCACTCCCGCGCCTTGCGGCCGGCCTCGGTCGAGGGATCGACGCCATGGGCAGCAAAGGCGCCGACGGCGATCGCGATCGCCGCACTCAGTGCCGCGACGACGATCCAGCCCTTTGCTGCAGCGGCGGCCATGGAATCTACTGCCGCAGCGGCGGTCTTCCGCCCGCCGTCATGCCGCCGTCGATCACCAGCTCCTGGCCCGTCATGTAGCTGGCGGCCTCGGTGCACAGGAACAGCACGCCGTTGGCGATGTCCTGCGCTTCGCCGACCCTTGTCAGCGGCACGACGCCCACGGCGCGCTCGCGTGGGTCGATCGGCGCGTTACGGCGGTTGCCGTCGGCCCCGGTCGGGATCTTGTTCCAGATCGGCGTGGCGATGATGCCGGGATGGACCGAGTTGCAGCGGATGTTGTCGGCGGCATGCTCCAGCGCCACCGACTTGGCCAGAAGCCGCACGCCGCCCTTGGTCGCCGAATAGGCGGCCAGCATCGGCGCGCCGCGCAAGCCGGCGATCGACGACATCAGCACGATCGAGCCGCCGCCCACCTTCTTCATGGCTGGGATGGCGTGCTTGATCGACAGGAACACGCCGTCGAGATTGATCGCCTGCTGGCGCTGCCAGTCGGCCAGGGTCATCTCGGCGATCGGCGCCATGATGCCGATGCCGGCATTGGCCACCATGATGTCGAGCCGACCGAAGCGCGTCTCGGCGTCGCCGACAACGCCCGGCCATGCCGCCTCGTCGCGCACGTCATGGCGAATGTAGTGCGCCTTGCCGCCGGCCTTGACGATGCGCTCGACGACGGCCTTGCCCAGCGCGTCGTCGATGTCGGTCACCAGGACCGACGCGCCCTCGCGCGCCAGGGTTTCGGCACAGGCCTCGCCGATGCCGGAGGCGCCGCCGGTGACGATGGCGACCTTGCTCGAGACTTGACCCATGTTAGTAGTCCCACCTGCAGGTTTGAGTGTCTCTTGTCATCCTGAGCGAAGCGAAGGATCCCATGGCGATTGTGAGCGGCGTGCTCGTTGCCAGGCCATGAGATCCTTCGCTGCGCTCAGGATGACAGAAGGGAACTAACGGCCCTTGAAGTTGCCGACGCGCTTCTCGGCGTAGGACTTGATGCCTTCCTTGAAGTCCTCGGTCTTGCGCGTCCAGTCCTGCTCGGTGAGCTCGCGCTCGGTCGCTTCCTCGGCGCCGTCGGCGAAGCCGCGGCGCATGGTCTCGCGCGTCGACAGCAGCGCGAGCGGCGCTGATTCGGCGATCTCCTTGGCGAGGTCCATCGCCCCCTTGCGCACGTCGGCCAGCGGCACCAGCACGTCGGCCATGCCCCAGGCCACGGCCTCCTCGCCGCCGATGCGCCGGCCGGTATAGAACATCAGGTTGGCGCGCTGCTGGCCGATCAGGCGCGGCAAGGTGTAGGTGAGCGAGAAGCCGGGATGGAAGCCCAGCCGCGTGAAGTTGGCGGCGAAGCGGCCCTCGGCGCAGGTGACGCGGAAGTCGGTCATGATCGCGAGGCCCAGCCCGCCGCCGATCGCCGGGCCCTGGATCGCGCCGACGCTGGGCTTCTTGGCGCGGAACAGGCGGGTCGCCTCCTTGCGTACGTCGGCGAGCGGCGCCAGCACGTCGGCCAGGCCCCATTCGACCGCCTGCTCACCGCCGATACGGCGGCCAGTATAGAACATCAGATTCGCCTTCTGCTGGCCGATCAGGCGCGGCAGGGTGTAGGT
>DATHNU010000327.1:0-2470 GCA_035485695.1 Reyranella sp.
GCGCATCGACGGCGCTGCCGAACTCGGCCAGCACGCCATCGCCCGTGAGTTTGACCACGCGCCCGCCCTGCCGGGTGATGGCGGGCTCGACGCGTTGGGCGAGATGCGTCCTGACGAGCGCGTGGGTGCCGCTTTCGTCCAGCCCCATCAGGCGCGCATAGCCGACCACGTCGATGAAGACGATGGTGGCAAGCTTGCGCTGTTCGCGGGCCAATGGCTTTCCTCTTCTTGGCGCACCACAAGCAAATCATAGGTAGGGTGTTCAGGGGGAGCAACGACGGCTTCGGTGATGCTCGGGGTCTTGCCTTGTCGGTGCGAATTACCCCGCCTGAGATGACGGCCGCCGGCCGTCACGCCGAGGACGGCCGCCCCTGCGGCCATTGTTGCGGGCTGCCGCTGCCTTGGCGGGCGACTTCGCCTGCCCCGCGCGGCGCGCCAGTTCGGAGGCCATCCAGGCGCGTGTGCCGAAGACGCCCATCAACAAGCCGGGCACGGTGAAATCAGCGTCGAGCGCGGGCCAGTGCAGGCCATGCCCCGACCCCAGGATCTCGATGTCGGTCAACTCGGCATCGCGTGCCCGGGCCAAGCCCTGAAGCGATCGAGCCGGGAAGACGAAGCTGCAGCCGTTGGTGAGGTCGACGACCACCCGTCCGGTGCGGCGATCGTAGCGTGCGCGTGTCGCGCGCGGCTCGCTGAGCGCGCGCCGCCGGCCTCGCGCCAGCGCCCGATCGATCTCCCGGTCCATCTCGGCCTTCGGCCAGTCTTTCGCCATGGCGGCCTCATCCCCTCTGCGGCCCATCTTTCTCCGGGCCATGAACGCGAACCAGCTTGATGAACCGTCGGCACAGAAGTAACCCATCTGATGGGTTATTCAAAGCCTCATCGCTGGGAGCGCGCCACTCCGTGGCGCTCATGCTCATTTGGACCGCGAGCGTCCCGCTCGCTTGAGCGCATTCACATGCGCGTGTGATCATGAGCGAGCGGGACGCTCGCGGTCCGGAAGAGCATGAGTCATGTCGGGTCGAGCCAGTCGACCGTCTGCAGGGTTCCCCAGATCGTCGCGGCGGTGAGCGACAGCGCGGCGAGGGCGGCGATCAGGGCGAGCACGAGGGCGATGCCGTCCTCCTCCAGGTAGGCCAGCGCCAGCAGCATGATGACGGGGGCGGGCACGATCTGGCTGAACGGCACGGGCAGCAGCATCGAGAGGCCGAGCAGCAGCATGGTGAGGCCGGTCAGCCGCTCGGTGGTCTGGAACAGGATGGGCCAGCGTGGCTGGACCAGCCGCTCGAGCCAGGCGAGCCACGGCGCCACGATGCCGATCAGCCGCGCCAGCCGCTCGACGCCGATGCTGCGGCGCGCCACCAGGCGGGGCAGCACGGCCGCCTCGTGCCCCAGCATCATCTGCACCGCCAGCCAGACGACCATCAGCGCCGCGACCGTCGAGATGCCGGGCAGGAGGCCCAGCACCCCCATGACCAGGAGGGCGAGGCCGAACGAGCGGCCGCCGAGCTGCTCCATCAGCCAGCCCATCGAGACGACAGTCTCCGCCTCGGCTCGACCGAGCATCCGCGCGAGCTGGACCGACGTGGGGACACGGTCCTGCGATGCCGTCTGGTCCTGGGCCAAGGATGCCGCTCCGAAGTCATCGGGGGATTGGGTCACGCGTTCGTCGATCTCGAGGGGCAAGGTTGACGGCGCCGAGGCGAAGAATCGCCCGGGATCATGTCACTGCTGTTAAACACGCCGCGGCAGTCAGCATTCCGTCGTCTCGACCAAGGCCCCGAAGGGGCCGCGCGGAGAGACCTTCTCTCCACCATAGGCCGCTTATCGTCGAGGGAAGGTCTCTCCACTACGCTGCGCTTCGCGCGGCTCCGGTCGAGACGACGGGAAGTCGCGGAGATTAGATGGCGGTCTCGGGCCGTCATAGGTACCGCTTCAACGTCGGCAGCGCCTGCTCGACGCAGGCGCGGCCTTCGTCGATCGCTTCGTGGGCGCGGTTGAATTCCATCAGGCCGATATTGCGCAGGCGCGGGACCAGCATGACGTGCGGAGGCTCGCCGGCCAGGCGGGTGCGCGTGATGTGGTCCTGCATGATGTTGAGCGAGGTGGCGAGCACGTCGAAATAGCCGGGCGGCGGCTCGCGTGGCGGCGCGCCATCGGCCGCCTCCTTCGCCCCTCGCCGGCCGATCGCCTTGGGCAGCTTGCCCGCCACCTTGCGCAGGATGGCGTTCGACACGCCCGCGGCCTCGGCGGGCGGCGACGGGTCGAGCTCGACGGCGTAGCGGCGCGCCAGGAGGTCGCCGTTGAGGTTGACGGCGATGATCACGTCGGCGCCCAGTGCGCGGCAGACCGAGACGGGAATGGGATTGCTGAGGCCGCCATCGACCAGCCAGCGGCCGTCGATGCGGGCCGGGCTCAGGACCCCGGGCAGCGCGATCGAGGCGCGCACCGCCTCGTGGATCGGCCCGGA
>DATHNU010000328.1:0-2386 GCA_035485695.1 Reyranella sp.
ATCGTGAACCCGCGTGCGCAGCGTCGGATCGACCGACGCGACGAAGGTGGAATTGCCGGCCCGCGTGTCGAGCAGGATTTCCGAACCGAGCTGCTCGACCACTTCGACCTCGACGTCGAAGCACAAGTCGGCCGGGTCGGCCGGCCCGGCAATATGGATGTCCTCGGGGCGGATGCCGACCGTGGCCTTGCCGCCACTGCGGCCGTTGACGCGATGCGCGACCGGCTCCGGCAGGCCAATCCGGAGTCCCGGCGCTTCGGCCCACACCTTGCCGTTGTCGGCAGAGAGCGTCACATCGGCGAAGTTCATCGCCGGCGAGCCGATGAAGCCCGCCACGAAGCGGTTGGCCGGCGTGTTGTAGAGCTCGAGTGGCTCGCCGACCTGCTGGACCAATCCGTCCTTCATCACGACGACCCTGTCGCCCAGGGTCATCGCCTCGACCTGGTCATGGGTCACGTAGATCGCCGTGGTGCCCAGCCGCTCGTGCAGCTTCTTGAGCTCGACCCGCATCTGCACCCGGAGCTTGGCGTCGAGGTTGCTGAGCGGCTCGTCGAACAGGAACACCTTGGGGTCGCGCACGATGGCGCGGCCCAGCGCCACGCGCTGGCGTTGGCCGCCCGAGAGCTGGCGCGGCTTGCGGTGCAGCAGGTCGCCGATGCCCAGGATGTCCGCGGCGCGC
The DNA here is from genome assembly GCA_035485695.1 of Reyranella sp. Taxonomy (GTDB): domain Bacteria; phylum Pseudomonadota; class Alphaproteobacteria; order Reyranellales; family Reyranellaceae; genus Reyranella. Next base: position 680 of record DATHNU010000328.1, read on the forward strand.
TTGATGCGCGACTCGATCTCGCTCTTCTCGAACTTCCGCATCTTGAGGCCGAACGCCATGTTGCCGGCGACGCTCATGTGCGGATAGAGCGCGTAGTTCTGGAACACCATGGCGATGTCGCGATCCATCGGCGGGACGTCGTTGACCACCGTGTTGTCGATCAGGATGTCGCCCGAAGTGATCGCTTCGAGACCGGCGATCATGCGCAAGGTCGTAGTCTTGCCGCAGCCCGACGGGCCGACGAAAACCACAAATTCCTTGTCGTGGATCTGGAGATCGACATCCTTCACCACGTGCGTGAGGTCGAACTTCTTGTTGAGCTTGTGGACGATGACTTCGGCCATGACGCTATCCTTTGACCGAGCCGGTAAGGCCGGAAACATAGTGTTCGACGAAGAACGAATAGACGATTGCCACCGGGATCGAGCCCAGCAGCGCGCCCGCCATCAGCGGCCCCCAGAAGAAGACGTCGCCGCGGATCAGCTCCGAGGTGACGCCCACGGGCACGGTCTTCTGGTCCGGCGAGGACAGGAAGACGAGGGCGTAGATGAATTCGTTCCACGACAGGGTGAAGGCGATGATGCCGGCTGACAGGATGCCGGGCACCGCACAGGGAATGATGATGTAGACCATCGCCTTCCAGCGCGAGGCGCCGTCGATGCGCGCGCATTCCTCGAGTTCCTTCGGGATGGCCTTGAAGTAGCCCATCATCAGCCATGTACAGAACGGGATCAGGAACGTCGGGTAGGTCAGGATCAGCGACCACGGCGTGTCGCCGAGCTGGAAATTTCGGATGATCTGCGCCAGCGGGATGAACAGCAGGGTCTGCGGCACCAGGTAGGTGATGAAGATCATCGTGCCCAGGCTGCCGGCGTAGGGGAAGTTGAGCCGGGCAAGCGCATAGCCCGCCAGCACGCCGCAGAACAGCGAGATCACCGTCGAGACCAGCGCGATGAACATCGTGTTCAGCATCCAGCGCGCGAAGTTGGTCTCCTCGAACAGGTATTTGATGTGCTCGAGCGTCGGATTGTTGGTCCAGAACGGCATGTAGTTGCGCGCGTTCCACGGCCGGTAAAGCTCGCCGTCGGGCCGGAAGGTCGTGATGATCATCCAGTAGAACGGGAACAACAAGACAAAGACGAAGAGGATCAGGGGGATGTTGTAAAACACCCACCGTCGCCAGGCAGCACCCTCGATCATGTCAACGAGTCTCCACGCGGCGGATGTAGAGCAACTGCACCACCACGATGATGAACAGGAACGGGAACATGGCGAGCGAAACCGCGGCGCCCTCCGACAGCAGGCCGGTGCCGATGCCGATCTGGTAGGCGTAGGTCGCGAAGAGCTGGGTGGCGTTGGCCGGCCCGCCGCCGGTCATGACATAGACGAGCTGGAAGTCGGCGAAGGTCTGGATCACCGAGAACAGCATCACCACCATGGTGACCGGCAGCAGCAGCGGCCAGGTGACGTACCAGAAGCGGTTCCAGGGCCGGGCGCCGTCGATGGCGGCCGCCTCGTTCAGCTCGGGGCTGATGGTCTGCAGGCCGGCCAGCAGGCTGATCGCGAAGAACGGCACGCCGCGCCAGATGTTGACGATGATGATCGAGATCATGGCGAGGTCCGGATCGCCCAGCCAATTGATCCGGCCGGTGATCAAGCCGAGATGGTAGAGGAGCCAATTGATAACGCTGAATGTCGGATCGAACA
>DATHNU010000329.1:0-3352 GCA_035485695.1 Reyranella sp.
GGGCGCGCGTGGAGCAGTTGCGCACATCGAGCCGGAACAGGTCGAAGCCTTCGCCGCGCAGGAAGCGATCGGTGTTGTGGAAGGTGTGCTCGTGCGGCTGCTCGGTGCCGACGAAGTTGACCTCGAGCTGGACGGCGATGATGCCCAGCGTGTCGAAGCGTCCCTTGAAGGTTTGCAGGATCTCGAAGTCGGCGCCGTCGATGTCGATCTTGAGGTAGTCGAGATCGCTCCAGCCGCGTTGATCCAGCAGGTCGGGAACGACCACGGGCTTGCCGGGATCGGCAAGGCCCGTCAGTTCCCAGGCGTTGTGGCGAAACTGCTCCGCGGTCGAGGCGTTCTTGAGCCGTCCCTCGCGGATTTCCCGTGTGCGCATGAAGCTCATGCGGTCGCGAATCTTCATGATCAAGGGCGCGGCCGGCCCGGCGGAGAGATCGATCGGCTTGTCCGCGGAGCTGCCGACGAAGGCCGCCACGTAGGAGACGTCGGGATTGCGCTCGAGGCCGGCCAGGCGGCGGCATTCGGTCTCGCTGGCGTCGATCCCGAGCGCGCGCAGCCTGGGCTCGAAGGCGCGCCACATCGGATCGATGCCGCCCGAGCAACCGATGTCGAGCAGTCCGAACTTTACCGTCCTGAGCTTTTCGGCGATGAGAGCTGGGAACGACAAGGGCATGCCGGAGATCAGACGGTCGCCACGGGCGTCGCCGGCGAGCCGACGGCCCCGGGCAGGCGCAGCGGCGGGGCGGTCAGCAGGAAGCGCGAGCGCTTCTTGTCGCGCAGCCACAGCGCCAGGTCCTTGAGCCACCAGATCTCGCCGAGATTGAGCCCGAGCTTGAACAGGCAATGGTTGTGGATCGGCAGCGAGGGGTGCTCCGAATCGTCGGGACCGGGCTTGGCCGGCACGGCCTCGACGCCGTAATTGTCGGCGATCAGCGCCGAGATCTGGCTGTCGGTGATCCATTGCAGCAACCGCTTGTCGCGGCCGTCGAGCACGCTGCACATGGCATGGGCGCGGGCCGGATCGACCTTCTTGTCCATCTTCACGATCTCGTCGGTGAAGCCGGTATGGAGCAGCAGCATGTCGCCCGGCTCGACGACCACCTTGTCGGCTTCGAGCACGCGGCGGAAGTCGTCGTAGTTCACGTACTTGTGGTCCCGGCCGTAGTGCTTCTCGAGGTCGACCATCACGGCGCGGCCCTGGATCGCCTTGGCCGCCATGTTCTCGACGCCGAGCTTGTGGGCGTAGCTCATATGGCCGCAGCCGTCGCGCCCGGCGTCGGGCTGCGGGCCGACGACGTCGGAGCCGGCCTTGAAGCCGTTGTAGTACAGCGCCTCGGGCACGCCGTCGCCGTCGGCGTCGAACATGCCGCCGACATGGGCGAGCGTGTCCCACTGCGTGGAATATTGCAGGGTCAGGATCACGCGGTCGTCGCTCGCCACGTCCATGAACAGCGGGTTGATCGTGTTGGTGTGGAAGTTGAAGCGCCAGCAGTTCTCGTCGCCGGTCGGCGACAGCACCGGCGGCAGCCGTCGCGCGTTCAGCACGTTGCCGCCCGGCAGGTCGAGCGGCAGGCTGAGGCAGAACGAAATTCCTTCCGTCACTTCGGCGATGCCTTCGAGCACCTTCTTGGGCGTGATGAGGTTCAGCCGTCCGAGCTGATCGTCATCGCCCCAATCGCCCCAGGTCGAACCTTCCGGGCGGTGCTTCCAGCGCTTCATTTCACTCTCCCTGTTGCCGGCAGCGAGACTACATTGTGCACGGCCGTTGCGTCATCACGCACGCATGGCTCCTAGGCGTAATTCCGCAAACCTCGGTCCGGTGGATCGTCTATCATGCCGGCCCAACGAGGTTTTAATGTCCGCAGTGAGTGCTCCCCTCAATCGCGATGTCCGGGTCATCAGCCTGATCGGCATCGTCCATGGAACGAGCCACTACTATCAGCTCGCCTTCGCCACGATGCTGCTGATCGTGCGCCAGGAGGTCGGGCTCGAATTTCGCGATGTCGGTCTGCTGGCCGGCATCTTCTACGGCGTGTCGGGCCTCTCCCAGACCGCGGCGGGCTTTGCGGTCGACCGCTTCGGCGCCCGGCCGATTCTGGCCGGCGGTCTCGCCGTGATCGGCTCTGCGCTTGCCCTGATATCGGTGGCGCATTCCTTCTGGGGTTTTGCCGCCATCGCCGTGATCGCGGGGCTGGGCAACTCCGTCTTCCATCCTGCAGACTTTGCGCTCCTGAATTCGTCGGTGAACCAGAACCGGCTGGGCCGCGCCTTCAGCATCCACGGCGTCGGCGGGTCGCTCGGCTGGGCGGCCGCTCCGGTGATGTACTTCCTCGACAGCATGTTCGGCTGGGTGGGCGCGGCGCTGATCGGCGCCATGCCGGGCCTGATCCTGTCGGTCGTCGTCTGGATGCATCGCACCGATCTTGTCGATCATCGCGTCAAGGTGCGGGCCGCCGCCAGCCAGCACGGTACGACACCCATGCTGACGCTCTTCCTGCAGCCCGCGATCCTGATTTGCCTCGTCTACTTCGCCCTGCTGGCGGCCAACACGGTGGGTATCCAGCAGTTCGCCGTGCCGGCATGGAGCAAGATGTTCGACATCAGCGAGAACTATGCGGCTCTCTGCCTGATCGTCTTCATCGTGGGCTCGGCGGGCGGCGTGCTGGTGGGCGGCATCTTCGCCGACCGGGTGCGCCGCCATGACCGTGTCGCGACGCTGGGCTTGCTCGCAGCGGGCGCGCTCACCGTGCCGATCGCGGCCCAGGCCGTCTCGCCCATGCTGTTGCTGCCGCTGCTCGCCTTGGCTGGCGCCGCCGGCGGCATCACCAATCCGTCGCGCGACATGATCGTGCGTAGCGCCACGCCACCCGGCGCCTCGGGCAAGGTCTTCGGCTTCGTCTATTCCGGCCTCGACGTCGGCTCGTTCCTGGCGCCGCCGGTATTCGGCTTCCTGATGTCGGCCGGGATCCCGAGCCTCATCTTCTGGATCGCCGTCGGCCTCTACCTCGTGAACGCGGCGCTGGTGATGATGATTCGCCAGACGACGGTTCCGACCGTGGCGAGGACGGCGGCGGCGGAATGACTCTTCGCTGGGTGCGCGCCACTCCAGTGGCGCGTCTTTCATGCTCATTCGGACCGCGAGCTTCCCGCTCGCGGTCCGGAAGACCATGACGCGCCACTGGAGTGGCGCGCACCCAGCGATGACTTTCTCTAAGCCGCCTCGTAGGCTTCCTGCGCTACCAGCCATTCGTGCTCGGCATGGGCGATCTCGCGCTCCAGCCGGACCTTGGCGCGCTGCAGCTCGGCGACATTGATCGCGGGATCGCTGTAGCTCCCGGGATCGGCAAGCCTGGCC
>DATHNU010000330.1:0-6028 GCA_035485695.1 Reyranella sp.
GGCCTGCCCGACATCTACAAGGGCAGCTACGACACCTACCTGCACTATGGCGGGCAGATCTCCTACCTCGATCCCGTGACGATCCTGCCGATCATGGCGCGCGTGACCAAGCATCTCGGGCTCGGCGCCACGCTCTCGACCACCTTTCATCATCCCTATCACCTGGCGCGCCTGCTGGCCTCGCTCGACCTGCTGTCGGGCGGACGAGCCTGCTGGAACGTCGTCACCTCCACGACAGACTTCGAGGCGCGCAACTTCGGCATGAAGGACCTGCCGGCCAAGGACCTGCGCTACGACCGCGGTGACGAGGTCGTCGAGGCCTGCTGCGCCCTGTGGGACTGCTGGGAGGAGGGCGCGATGATCATGGACAAGGAGAAAGGCCTCTTCATCGATCCCGGCAAGGTCCGCTATGCCAACTACCAAGGCGAGCATGTGAGCACCCGCGGGCCGCTGTCGATCCCGCGCAGCCCGCAGGGCAGGCCGGTGCTGATGCAGGCCGGCTCCTCGCCGCGCGGCCGCGAGTTCGCCGCGCGCTGGGGAGAGGCGATCTTCGCCTCGGCGGCGGGCACGGCGAATTTCGTCGCGCTCTACAACGACATCAAGGGCCGGATGGACAGATACGACCGTCCGCCCGAACACTGCGCCATCCTGCCGGCGATGAACGTTGTCGTGGGCGAGACCGATTCGATCGCCGAGGAGAAGGCGCAGTATCTCAATTCCCTGATCAGCCCCGAGCTCAGTCTGGCGACGACCTCCGCCATGCTGGGCGCCGACATCAGCAAGACGCGCGACGAAAAGGAGTTCGTCGCGGCCGCCGGCCATCAGGGCCATGGCGGTTCGGCTGACCGCGTCTTCCAGATCATGGCGGCGGAGAAGATCAGCTTCGCCGAGGCGGCGCGGCGGCCGCGCAACATGGTGGTGGGCTCGCCCGCGACCATCGCCGATTACATGCAGGAGATCTTCGAGGCCGGCGGCGGCGACGGCTTCGTCCTCATGCCCAACCTCTTCCCGGTGATGTTCGAGGAATTCGGCCGCATGGTCGTGCCGGAGCTGCAGCGCCGCGGCCTGTTCCGTACCGAATACGCCGGCCGCACCATGCGGGAGAATTTGAGGAGCTAGGCGGTGTTTCGAAAACCTCACCCTGAGGAGGGCGCGAAGCGCCCGTCTCGAAGGGTGGGCAACAACGACAATGTTTCCCACCCTTCGAGACGGCCCTGCGGGCCTCCTCAGGGTGAGGTTGGGAGTGAAGCGAGCACGGCGGCCATCACGTGGATGGAGGCATCCGATGAACGAACGTGATCTGCGCGATCTGATCGGCCGGGTGAAGGCCGGTGGGCTGTCCCGCCGGATGTTCCTGCAGCGAATGGCGGCGGCGGGGCTGGCGGCGCCGCTGGCGGCGCAGCTGCTGGTTCATGCAGGGGTGGCGATGGCGCAGTCCCGGCCGACCTACAAGCCGACCAAGCGCGGCGGCGGCGGGCCGCTGAAGCTGATCCTGTGGCAGGGCCCGACCTTGCTCAATCCGCATTTCGCCGGCGGCAACAAGGACCGCGAGGCCACGCGGTTGTTCTATGAGCCGCTCGCCGGCTGGGACAATGACGGCAACCTGCGGCCCGTGCTGGCGGAGGCGATCCCGGGCCGCGAGGACGGCACCTTGGCCGCCGACGGCAAGTCGGTGACCTGGAAACTGAAGAAAGGCGTCGCCTGGCACGACGGCAAGCCTTTCACGGCCGACGACGTCGTCTTCACCTGGCAATACTCCGCGAATCCGGCAACCGCGACGATCACCCATGGAACCCATCGCGACATCGTGGTCGAGAAGATCGACGACCATACGGTCGTCGTGAAGTTCCCCGAGCCGACGCCGTTCTGGGCCACGGCCTTCGTCGGCGCCAACGACATGATCCTGCCCCGGCATGTCTTCGCCGACTATGTCGGCGACAAGTCGCGCGAGGCGCCGGCCAATCTGATGCCGGTCGGCACCGGCCCCTACAAGTGCACGTCGTTCAAGCCGGGCGACATGGTCGCGGGCGTCATCAACGCCGCCTACCATGTCGAGAACCGGCCGCACTTCGACAGCATCGAGATCAAGGGCGGCGGCGACGCGGTCTCGGCGGCGCGCTCGGTGCTGCAGACCGGCGAATACGACTTCGCCTGGAACCTGCAGGTCGAGGATGAAATCCTGTTGCGCCTGGAGAAGGGTGGCAAGGGTCGTGTCGCTATCACCAACGGCGGCGGTATCGAGCATATCAGGCTGCAGAGCGCCGATCCCTGGACCGAGGTCGATGGCGAGCGCGCCAGCCTCAAGAGCAGGCATCCGCTGTTCTCGGATCCGGCCGTGCGCCAGGCGCTGGCGCTGCTGGTCGACAGGGCATCGATCGAGAAGTTCATCTATGGCCGCACCGGCCAGGCGACGGCGAACTATGTCGACTATCCCGAACGCTTCCGCTCCCGCAACACAAGCTTCGCGTTCGACATCGACAAGGCCGCGGCGCTTCTGGAGAAGGCGGGCTGGATCAAGGGCGTCGACGGCATCCGGGCCAAGGATGGCAAGAAGCTGAAACTCGTGTTCCAGAGCTCGATCAACCAGCCGCGCCAGAAGACCCAGGCGATCGTCAAGCAGGCCTGTCGGAAGGCCGGCATCGAGGTCGAGGTCAAGACCGTGGTGGCCTCGGTGTACTTCTCGTCGGACCTCGCCAACCAAGATACCGGCGGCAAGTTCTTCTGCGATCTCGAGATGCACACGTCGTACTCCGGCGCCGATCCGGAAGTGTTCATGCGGGGCTTCTGTTCGTGGGAGGCCGCCACCAAGGAGAACAAATGGTCGGGTCGCAACAGCACGCGCTGGCAGAGCCGGGAATACGACGAGACCTTCAAGGCCGCGACGGTGGAACTCGATCCGATCAAGCGCGCCGCCTTGCTGATCAAATGCAACGATCTTGTCGTGAACGACCAGGTGGTGATTCCCGTGGTCTCCCGTCCCGACGTCGCGGCGTTGAAAAACAAGCTCGTGGCGGAACTGAGCGGCTGGGACAGCAACACATGGGAGCTTGCAAACTGGTACATCGAAAGTTGAGACGCGGTCGCAATCGCGCTCTGGTCACGGCCGTCGTAGCGTAAGGCGGCGGGTTTTCACACCTACGCGTCGCAGTGAGTGTGCGAAGCGATGGACCCGGCGCCACGACCAGCCCGTCGGCATCGATGGTGCATTTGGCCCCTTCCGTCACTTGCCGGCAGCGATCGCGACACCGGCCCGCGACATGACATCGAAAGAACACGCCTGCGGAAACCAGGTTCTGATCTGATATCAGGCGGGGGCGCACTTCTTGCTCAAGCCGGTGATCTGCATGCGTGCCAGTTCCCTGTTCTCGATCATGCGACGCAAGCCCACTCCGTTCACCGTCGAGCGGGCCTTGCGACGACTCGCAGGGGCGGATGATATCCGTGCGTTGGGCGATTGCGGCCGAATCATCGGCTCGATCGACGACCATGCCGTCCTGGAGAGATATGCGCGGAGCGGGACCTGGTGTCCCGTCGAGAACCGGTTCTTCGTGGATTTCTTCGCCCGCCGCGCCGGCGGCACCTATCTCGACATCGGCGCGAACATCGGCCTCACCACCATCCCGGTCGCGCGCAATCCGGCGGTATCCTGCTTGGCTTTCGAGCCGGAGCCGCGCAATTTCGCCTACCTCCAGGAAAATGTCCGGACCCATTGCCGCGGTGGCAATGTCCGGCTGTTCCAGCTTGCCTTGTTCGACCACGCCGGAGACCTTGAGTTCCGGCTGTCGCCGACCAACAAGGGCGATCACCGGATCCGCGCCGCACGGCAGGGCGGTGACCTCGATGACGCCGACTGGCCGGTCATCCATGTCGAGGCCGAACGGCTGGATGACATTGGCATCGATCGACAGACCGTCCCGCCGCTGGCGGCGAAAGTCATCGCCCAGGGATCGGAGCTTCACATTCTCGCAGGCGGGCGCAACACGCTGTCGCGGGCTGAAATCCTGGTCCTCGAGTTCTATCCCTACCTGCTCGCGCGGGAGGAGGCGGACTGGGATTTCTTCCATCGCTTCCTGGGCGATAATTTTGCCTATGCGGCGCTCAGCGCCGGCGGACAGCAGACCGAGCCATGCTGGCAGCCAGTGGCCGACATCATCGAGGGCCTGCGGCAGCTGATGCGGACAGCGGCAGCGCGCGCCAACCTCTACTTCCACGTGTTTCTTTCCAAGCAATGACTGACATCCCGGCAGCGACGCACGAGGCGATCGGGCGACCCGCCGACCGTCGACGCATCACGACGAACTTCCTCGCCATGCTCGCCACCAGCGCGCTGGGGCTGGTCGTCGGCCTTGTCATCAGCATCTATGTCCGACGCACGCTGGGGCCTGTGGCGATCGGCCAGGTGAGCTGGTCCATGGCCGTTCTCGGCTATCTTGTCATCCTGACCAATCCGGGACTGACGACGATCGGCCAGCGCGAACTGTCCCGCGATCCGGCTCGCGGACAGAAGCTGCTCGCGCTTCTTCTGACGCTGCAGTCCATTCTCGCGGTGGTGGTCTATGCAATGGTCGTGGCGTTCGCCGCGCTCGAGGTGCGTGGCGAGACGGTGAGCCTCCTTCTTGTCATCCAGGGTCTCACTCTCCTTCTTTCCGCCTGGAGCACCGCCTGGGTGATTCAGGCAAACGAGAGGATGGTGGCGCCGAGCATCGCCAACCTGGTGCTCAACGTCCTGCAGGTCCCGGTGCTGTTTCTGGTCGTTCGAGGGCCGGCCGACGTCTATCTCTACGCTGCCTGTACCCTGCTGCTCCCTTTTGGCGGACTGCTCTTCAATCTCTGGTACATCGGCCGACACAAGTTCGCTTCACCCGGTTCGCTGCGGCCGACGCTCGACGGCGCCTCCCGTCTGCTGCGCGATGCCTGGCCGCTGGCGCTCGCCCAGGGCGCCGTTCTGATCTACTACAACTGCGATACGATCATCCTGGGTTTCACCGATGGCGACGCAGCGGTCGGGCAGTACGCCACCGCCTACAAGCTGATGCTCGTGTCATCCTTCATCACCGCGGCGCTGTGGAACGCCTACTTTCCCGCCTTGGCGCGCGCTCACGCGCAGCCCGCGCAGGCGACGGCGCTGGCGCGGGAATACCTGGGATTGCTCGCCTGGACGGGAATGCCGATAGCAGCGCTCGGCTGGGCCTGCGGACGCCACCTCGTCAACCTGATGTTTGGCCCCGCCTTCGCGCCCAGCGGTCCCTACTTCGAATGGCTGTGCCTCAATATCGCGATCATGTTCGTCAACTACGCCATCGTCTCGATCCTGGTCCCGTGGGGCTATAGCAAGCTGCAATTCAAGATCGCCGCAGCGGCGGCAACCGGCAACCTGCTGCTCAATCTCCTCGTCATTCCGCTCTATGGGCCGTGGGCTGCCGTCGCCACCACGCTCGCGGCCGAGCTCGTCGTGTTCGTTTCCGGGATCTGGGTGCGCCGGCGTTTGGGCATCGTCAGCCATCCGATCCTGCCGATCATCGCGCCGCCCTTGTTGTGCTCCACCCTGGTGGCGCTCGCCATCGTAGCCTTGCCGCGTTCCCTCGATCGTCTGTGGTGGCTGGAAGTGCTAGTTGGCGCTTCGGTGCTCGGCGCCTGTTTCCTCCTCTTCAATCGGCGCTTCCGCCGTTTGTCGGCTTAGGCGCGGTGATCCGGCCGCCCTTGTCGACCGACACGGTAATCTCGACCTTGTTCCTTGTGGCATGGCCGTGCCAGCCGCCGGTGCGATCGCGCGCCAGGTCCTTGACGTCGCCGTAACCCAAGGCCTCGATCCTGGACTTGATCATCAGCGCGGCCGGGCTGGCGTCGGCGGAGTCGACCGGTTTGACGGTGAAGAACGCCGATGAGTCCTGGGTCAGGCCTGACGGAGGGCCGGCCAGGCCGCTCAGGATGGAAATCAGGCCGAGTGCAATGAGGTTGTGCTTCATCCGACACCTCCTTCTGGAGATGATACTGGTGAAGTGCGATAAAAATTCTCAAGCGCTGGCTC
>DATHNU010000331.1:0-3605 GCA_035485695.1 Reyranella sp.
ATGCGGGCCGATGCTTTCCGCGAATTTCCGACAGGCCATGAACGATCGATTTCACTACGACGCTCTCGTCGACGATGCGCTGCGCAGCGTTGTCCGCCGCGTGCTGACGCAAGTCGCCGAAAAAGGCCTGCCCGGCTCGCATCATTTCTACATCTCGTTCCGCAGCACCGATCCGGGCGTCGAGCTGCCCGAGTATCTGCTCGCCAAGTATCCGGAAGAGATGACGATCGTGCTCCAGCACCAGTATTGGGACCTCATTCTCGGACCGGATTCGTTCGAGGTGACGGTGAGTTTCAATAAGCAGCAGGAACGCATAAAGGTTCCGTTTGCGGCGCTCTCGGCCTTCGTCGATCCCTCGGTGCGCTTCGGCCTGCAGTTCGATCGCAAGGACAAAGCCGAGGCAGCCAACAAGGCGCAGACGTCCGACGTGGGGACCGCGGCAGCGCCCACGCCGCTGCCGGCGCCCGAAAAGCGCCCGCCGCTGGCCGCGCCGTCCGATCCCGAGGCGACGCCGGAGGCGGCCGCCGCGGAGGCCAAGCCCGAGGACGCCGCCTCCAAGATCGTCAAGCTCGACAGCTTCCGAAAGAAGTAGCTAGACGCGGCGCGCCGGCTGCGGCAGGGATGCCCGCCGCCCGCCTAGGGCGCCAGGAGAACCCATGCCCGAGTTCCAGTTCCAGGAAATGTTTCCGACGGCCGCGGACACCACGCCCTACCGCAAGCTCAGCGCCGATTTCGTCGGCACCACCAAATTCGGCGGCCGCGACGTGCTGACGGTCGAGCCCGAGGCGCTCACCCTGCTCACCGCCCAGGCCTTCAAGGACATCTCCCACCTGCTGCGCCCGGGGCACCTGGCGCAGCTGAGCGCAATCCTCGACGATGCCGAGGCCTCGACGAACGACAAGTACGTGGCGCTGGAGCTCCTGAAGAACGCCAACATCTCCGCCGGCGGCGTGCTGCCGATGTGCCAGGACACCGGCACCGCCATCGTCATGGGCAAGAAGGGCCAGGCGGTATGGACTGGCGGCGGCGACGAGGCCGCGATCGCCCGCGGCGTCTACAAGACCTACACCGAGACCAACCTCCGCTACTCCCAGGTCTCGCCGATCTCGATGTTCAAGGAAGTGCAGACCGGCACCAACCTGCCGGCGCAGATCGACATCTATGCGACCGATGGTGATGCCTACAAATTCCTGTTCGTCGCCAAGGGCGGCGGCTCGGCCAACAAGAGCTACCTGCACCAGCAGACGCCGGCGGTGCTGAACGAGGCGGAGCTCCTGAAGTTCCTCGACACCCAGATCCGCACCCTAGGCACCGCGGCCTGCCCGCCCTATCACCTGGCCATCGTGGTGGGCGGCACGTCGGCGGAGATGAACCTCAAGACGGTGAAGCTCGCCTCGACGCGCTATCTCGACGACCTGCCGAGCGAGGGCAACGACAAGGGGGTCGCCATCCGCGACCGCGAGATGGAGAAGAAGGTGCTCGAGCTCACGCGCCAGATGGGCATCGGCGCGCAGTTCGGCGGCAAGTATTTCTGCCACGACGTGCGGGTGATCCGCATCGCCCGCCACGGCGCCTCGGTGCCGATCGGCATCGGCGTCAGCTGCTCGGCCGACCGCCAGGCGCTGGGCAAGATCACGCGGGACGGCATCTTCCTCGAGCAGCTCGAGACCGATCCGGCGCATTACCTGCCCGAGGTCGAGCCGCAGCAGCTTGCTGGCGACGTGGTCTCGGTCGACCTGAACAAGGGCATGGCGCACACGCTGTCGGTGCTGACGAAGCATCCCGTGAAGACGAGGGTCAATCTCACCGGCACCCTGATCGTGGCGCGCGATTCGGCACACGCCAGGCTCAAGGAACGGCTCGACCGCGGCGAGGGCTTGCCCGACTATTTCAAGCAGTTCCCAGTGTACTACGCCGGCCCCGCCAAGACGCCCGAAGGCATGCCGTCGGGCTCGTTCGGTCCGACCACGGCCGGCCGCATGGATTCGTACGTCGACCTTTTCCAAGCCCATGGCGGTTCGATGGTGATGCTGGCCAAGGGTAACCGCAGCAAGCAGGTCGTCGACGCCTGCAAGAAACACAAGGGCTTTTATCTCGGCTCGATCGGCGGCCCGGCCGCCATCCTCGCCAAGAACTGCATCAAGAAGGTCGAGGTGCTGGAGTATCCCGAGCTCGGCATGGAGGCGATCTGGCGCATCCAGGTCGAGAACTTCCCAGCCTTCATCGTCACCGACGACAAGGGCAACGATTTCTTCAGTGAGCTGAAGATTTAGGAACACACCCCCCTCATCCTGAGGAGCCACGCGTCGCGCGGCGTCTCGAAGGATGGCCCGCACAGCCGCCGCTTGCCCACCCTTCGAGACGCGGCCTGCGGCCGCTCCTCAGGGTGAGGTGAGGCTGTCGGGGAACACGCCCCAGCAAAGAAATCCCCGGCAGGTCGCCCTGCCGGGGTTCAGGCTGCTGTCCCGCGACGATCGATCCAATTCCCAGAAGACAGATCGACGCTCCCTGAAATTCCTTGCTATGTGCGGCAGCCGTCCTCGCGCGCGCACCATTTGTCGATCCAGATATTGCCGTGGCGGGCGTTGATCACCTGCAGCCAGTCGTTGCGGCAGCCCAGCACGCGGAACTTCATGTCGTCGCCTTCGATGGTTGTGAGCGCATGGCCCATCAGGCCGGGCCGGTCGTAGACAGTGATCACGCCGTCGACCCGTGCGTCGACCGCCAGGAGGTCGGCCGGAATCCAGCCATAGAGCCGCGCCGGTCCGGCCGCGCTGTAGTCGTGGGCCGTCGCGAGTGCGATGCGCGCCCAACCGTTCTGGCTGCCGGTGATGGTCACCGCCGCGCGTGCCACATCGGTCGTGCCGCCGCGTCGGCCCGACAGCGTGCCGATCACCGCCGCCTGCGGCGTCGGGTCGGTGCGGACGGGCACGGCCTCGCCGCGCGGCAGCAGCGCATAGGCCTCGGTCGGCGTGCATGAACCGGCCTGGCCGGTGCTGGCGTCGACCGAGCGTTCGAGAACGGCAAATCCTGCAAGCACGGCAACCGTGCCGACAATGGCGCGAATCATCGTATTCCTTCCCACAGTCTGGCGGCCGCTCCCCAGCGGCCGACCCCTTCACCCGCGGCGTTTCTAGCAACCGAGTCGGAGCGGAGTCGTGGCAGCGTTTGTATGAGTTGTTTCCAGACGCCCGAGACAGTGGAATCGAGATTCAAAGCGAAGATTCAAAGGCTTCCCGAGATTCGCTAAGGTGCATTCCCGAAAACCTGCCGGCAGTTCGGAGCTTCGGGATACACTTCCGCCATGAATCTTGCCAAGCAGCACCTCGATGTCGGCCTGTTCTCGACCAGGCGCGACGAGCAACTGGCCTTCTGGCAGCAGACGGTGGGTCTGCCCTACGACCACGTGGGCAAGCTGGGCGGCGGCATGCAGCAGCACCGTCATCACATGAACGGCTCGATCCTGAAAATGAACCATTCGCGCGGGGCGCTGCCGGCGGCGGCGCCCTCGGGCATCGTGGGTCTCGAGATCGCGCGCGACGGGATCGTCGTGCCCCAGGCGCTTGCCGATCCGGACGGCAACAAGGTCACGCTGGTCCCCAAGG
>DATHNU010000332.1:0-2069 GCA_035485695.1 Reyranella sp.
TCTCCATGCGCCCGGGCAGCTCCATCTCCTGGAGCGGCGTCAGCTTGGGAAGGAAGTGCTTCCAGAAACGCACCGTCGCGATGAAGGGCTCGTGGCTGTACTGCTCGAAGAACATCCATTGCAGCGTTTCGGCCCGTGCTCGGCGGTCCTTGGGCGCGAGCCTGGTGCCCTCGGCCAGGTACCAGATGATGGCGTTCGATTCGAAGAGGTGGCTGCCGTCCTCGAGCTGCAGCGTCGGGATGCGGCCGTTGGGATTTTTCTCCAGGAACTCCGGCGTGCGCGTCTCGCCCTTCAGGATGTCGCGTTCGATCCGCTTGTACGGCAGGCCGAGATGGGCCAGCACCAGGCCCACCTTGTAACCGTTGCCCGATCCCGTGAAGTCATAGAGCGTCATCATCGTCGTCACTCCGCGGCAAGGACGACCGCGGCAGCGGCCCTGGTGGTGAGATAGCTGTGGATGCGCTCGGCGGCGTCGCGGCCGTCGCGCACCGCCCACACCACCAGCGAGGCGCCGCGCACGATGTCGCCGGCGGCGAACACGCCGTCGAGACTGGTCATCATGCTCTTCCAGTCGATTTTCAGCGTGCCCCAGCCGGTGACGCCGAGATCGGGCGCCTCGAGCAGCGCCGGCAGGTCCTCGGGATCGAAGCCCAGCGCCTTCAGCACAAGGTCGGCCTCGATGTTGACGTGGGAGTTGGGAATCTCCTGCGGCATCTGGCGGCCGGTCGAATCGGGCATGCCGAGATGGATGCGCACGGAGCGCACGTGGCTCACCTTCTGCTTGCCCAAAAAGCCCTGCGGCGCGGAGAGCCAGACGAACTCGACGCCTTCCTCCTCGGCGTGCTTCACCTCGCGCTGCGAGCCCGGCATGTTGGCGCGGTCGCGGCGATAGAGGCACTTCACCGACCTGGCGCCCTGGCGCACGGCGGTGCGCACGCAGTCCATCGCCGTGTCGCCGCCGCCGATCACCACGACGTGCTTGCCCCTGGCATCGAGCGCGCCCGAGTCGAAGTCGGGCACCTCGTCGCCGAGGCCGCTGCGATTGGACGCGGTGAGATAGTCGAGCGCCGCGGCGATGCCGGCCAGGCCGACGCCGGGGGCGGCGATGTCACGCGCCTTGTAGACGCCCGAGGCCATCAGCACCGCGTCGTGGCGGGCGCGCAGCTCGGCCAGCGAGACGTCGCGGCCGACCTCGCACTCGAGATGGAAGGTGACCTTTGAGTCGCGCAACAGTTTCTCGCGGCGTTGCACGATCTCCTTCTCGAGCTTGAAGTTGGGGATGCCGTAGATCAGCAGGCCACCCACCCGGTCGTAGCGATCGTAGATCGCGACCTGGTAGCCCTTGCGGCGAAGCTGCTCGGCGGCGGCGAGGCCGGCCGGGCCGGCGCCCACGATGCCGACGCTCTCGCGCCGCTCGCGCCGGGGCTGGATCGGCTTCACCCAACCCTGGTTCCAGGCGGTGTCGGTGATGAACTTCTCGACCGAGCCGATGGTGACCGCCTCGAAGCCCTTCTCGATGACGCAGTTGCCCTCGCACAGCCGGTCCTGCGGGCAGATGCGGCCGCAGATCTCGGGGAAATTGTTGGTGGCCGAAGAGAGCTCGTAGGCTTCCTCGATGCGGCCTTCGGCCGTGAGCTTCAGCCAGTCCGGGATGTTGTTGTGCAGCGGGCAATGGATTTGACAGAACGGCACGCCGCATTGCGAGCAGCGCGCCGACTGCTCGGCGGCCTTCTCGCGCGCGTAGTTGGCGTAGATCTCGTCGAAGTCGCGGCGCCGCTCGGCCGGCGGCCGCTTGTCGGGCATGGCCTGGGGCGTGCCCACGAACTTCAGCATCCTCTCGGCCACGGAATACCCTTCTGCTAAAAGTGTGAAATTTTATTACGCAAGAAGCGCGCCGATCGCGCTAAAGCTGCGTTTCAGCCGACTGTAAAGCATGCGTCCCATTATAAGTCAATATAGCTGACCTATTAATCGTAGGAGATCTCCATGCTCCCGGCAAAGCCACTAGCAGGATTCTGTTACAAGAATAATTAGAACCGCTGCGGAACCATATCGGTCCCATCGCCACG
>DATHNU010000333.1:0-9945 GCA_035485695.1 Reyranella sp.
GGCACGACCATGGGCGTGCTGAACCGCAATCCGCTCAGCAAGCGCAAGGGCGAGCCGGCCACGCCGCCGATCGTGTTCCTCTACGAGCTCAAGCACGATCTCAATCTCTATCTGCGCGACTGGGCGGTCGCCACCAGGATCAAGACCATGGCCGACATCATCGCCTTCAACCAGGCCAACGCCGACAAGGCGCTGCGCTTCGGTCAGGACCTTTTCCTTGCAGCACAAGCCACGCGCGGCGACCTCTCGGAGCTCGAGTACAAATCGGCGCGGGCCATGGACCTGCAGTCCGCCAAGGAGCGCGGGCTCGATGCCTATATGACGCAGCACAAGCTCGATGCCGTGGTGTTCTCCGGCACATCCGGCGCCTCCATCGCGGCCAAGGCGGGCTATCCCAGCGTCCAGGTGCCGGCGGGCTTCATCGGCGGGATCGACGGCAAGGAGACGCCGGACTTTCCGCTCGGCCTCACCTTCGCCGGCCGCGCCTGGAGCGAAGCCAAGCTCTTGCGCCTGGCCTACGCCTACGAGCAGGCCTCCACGGCGCGCCGTCCGCCGCCTGGACTGCCGGCGCTTTAGCGGACTGTCATGGCTGGGAGCGCGCGACTCCAGTCGCGCTCATAGGCTTCCGGACTCGGCGCATTCACATACGCCTGCGGCGTCTCGCCCCCTCAAGAGTCTTTGCTGGGAGCGCGCCACTGCACGCGGAGTAACCTCCGCGCTTAGTGGCGCGTCTTGGAGCGCGAACCTCCAGGTTCGCTCAGGATCATGATGCGGACCTGGAGGTCCGCGTTCCTTATGATCATGATGCCCCACGGAGTGGCGCGCTCCCAGCAATGAGCAAGTTTCAAAAGCTCTTGTTTGCCTGTGGTCGATGTTTGTTGCGCAACACGAACCCCGATCGCGCCGCGGCTCGCGGCTCGCGCACCCAGACCTCGCGGTTCGGATGCAATCCCCCGCCGCGCGTCGCCGGCACGGCGCTGGCCCGCGCCCGGTGCAGCAGGCGGGTGTCCGCCGCGCCGCAATTGGGGTGAATGCCGCCATTGCCGGCGACGACCTTGTCCCACGCCGCCTTGCGCCTGGCGCGGGTCTCGGCGTCGGCGAGCGCCGTGCAATTGACCTCACTCTTGTCGAGGTCGACGACGATCTCGTCGCCGTCTTCGATGAGGGCGATCGGGCCACCGAGGGCTGCTTCCGGACCGACATGGCCGATGACGAGGCCGACCGATCCGCCGGAAAACCGCGCATCGGTCATGAGGGCCACGACGATGTTGCGCTCGCGGCAGAGCGTGGTGATGCGCGAGGTCGGGTCGAGCATCTCGGGCATGCCCGGGGCGCCGCTCGGCCCTTCGTAGCGCACGATGACCATGTCGTGGTTCTGGAACCGCTCGGGCGTCTTATCGAGGGCCTCGAGCAGCGCCTGCTCGCCCTCGAACACGCACGCCTTGCCGCGGAACATGTTGTTTTCCAGGCCGCCTTCCACGCCGGCAAGCTTGAGGATCGCCGAGAAGTCGGGCGACAGGTTGCCGCCCAGCACGCGCAGGCCGCCGGTCGGCTTGTAGGGCTTCTCGATGGAATAGACGACACGGCCGTCGGCCCGCTTCGCGCCGAGGCGTTCGACCTGGGCGCCGAGCGTTTCGCCGGTGCAGGTGGCGACCTCGCCGTTCAGGAGTCCGGCATCGAGCAGCTCCCGCACGATCACCTGCACGCCGCCCGCCTTGTCGATATCGACCATGGAATATTTGCCGTAGGGCCGCGCGTCGGTGAGCACCGGGACGACATGCTGCGAGAGGTAGTTGAATTCCTCCGGCGTCATGACGTCTTTCCAGAAGTCCGCGAAGCCCGCCGCCCGCGCGATCTCCGGTGCGTGCAAGGTCACGTTGGTCGATCCGCCGATCGCCATGGCCACGATCATCGCATTGCGGATCGAATCGCGCACGACGATGTCGCGCGGCTTGAGGTCCTTCGCCATCAGGTTCGCCAGATGGCCGACCAGTTCGTTGGCGAATTCGTTTACGCGGCGCGGATCGTCGGACGGCGGCGCCACCATGTGCAGCGGCTGCATGCCGACCGCGCCGATGAAGGTCTGCATGGTGTTGTAGGTGAACATGCCGCCGCAGCTGCCGAAGCCCGGGCAGGCATGGCAGGCGATGTGATGCCGATAGGCGGCGTCCGGATTGCCGGCGACCTGGTAGGCGCTCACGATATCGAGAGCCTCGCCGGTCTTGGGGTCGTGGCCCGGGTGGATCGCGCCATCCGACATGATGATGGCAGGCCGGTTGTGCTCCAGCAACGCGGCCAGCGTGCCGACCGGCGGCTTGTCGCAAGCCACGACCGCGATCGTTCCGGCGAGGCCGGTGGCGCTCAGATGCTCGCACAGAGCGTCGTTCGTGACTTCGCGGCCGATCAGCGAGTAGCGCATCTCGCGTGTTCCGTTGCGGATGCCGTCGGACGTCGCGATCGTGTACTCGGGCTGGACCAGGCGCAGCTTGAGCTGGCCTGGCTGCTGGCCGACGCGGCCCTTGAGCTGGGCGTGGATCGCCTCGACCTTCGCCATGACGCCGAGATAGCACTGGCTGTCGCCCTTCGTGCCGACAACGCCAACCGACGGCTCGTGGATCAGCTCCGGGTCCGTGCCGATGGCACGCGCCAGACCGATCGACTGGGCGGAGCGGCCGGGATGGCGGTCGATGAGGACGGTAGTCGGTTTCATCAGGCGGGTTCTTTCCAAGGTGCGCGTCGCCAGCCTTCTATCAGAAGACGGGACGCAAGCTGAGCGCAAACAGCCCGGCGGGCGGGCGGCCGGGGCACGCCCCATGTTATAAGGGCACGACTTGCCGCAAAGACCGGGACTGCACGTTAGATGAAAGAGACGACGATCGCGGCTATGACGCCGGAGCTGGACGTCCTTGCCGCAGAGGCGATGGCGGAGTGGAAGGTGCCGGGCCTTGCGATCGCCGTCGTCCAGGAGGGCGAGACCGCGCTCCTCAAGGCCTATGGCCAGCGCGACGTGGAAGCCGGATTGCCGGTGACGACGCGGACGCAGTTCACGATCTGCTCGATCACCAAGACCTTCACCGCCACGGGGCTGGCGATGCTGGTCGACGAGGGCCGCCTCGACTGGACCAGGCCCGTGCGCGACTACCTCCCGGAATTCCGGCTGCACGATCCGATCGCCACCGACCGGATCACCGTGCGCGACCTGCTCTGCCATCACAGCGGCTTGCCGCGGCATGACTGGATCTGGATGCCTGGCGGTCTCTCACGCGCCGAGATGCTGGCGGCCATGCGCCATATCGAGCCGAGCCGGGACGTTCGAACCGACTTTCAGTACAGCAATCTCGGCTACAATGCGGCGGGCATCGTCGCGGAGCGGGTGAGTGGCCTCGACTGGGAGGATTTTACGCGCACGCGGCTGGCCAAGCCGCTGGGAATGTCCGTGACGTTCACGGCGGAGGATCTGGCGGCCGCGGACGATGCGGCAGCCCCCTATGCGATGCACGGCGATAAACGCCAGCGAGCCAGGCTCTGGCCCATCCGGGCAACCGCGGCCGGGGCCATCAATACGTCGATCACCGCAATCGCCGACTGGATGAAATTCCTGCTGGGCGAAGGCGCGTTCAACGGCGCGCGGCTGCTGTCGCCGGCTCTCGTTCGCGAGCTGCAGGCACCACGCGTTCACGTGGCGGCACCCGGCTTCGTCGAATTCGGTCATAGCCATTACGGCCTCGGCTTCGCGTCCTGGACCTATCGCGGGGAGCGGGTCGTTGGACATTCCGGCGGCTGGCTCGGCTGGAGTACAGGGATGCAGATGATGCCCGGCAAGAAACTGGGCGTGGCCGTGTTTTGCAACAATGGAGCAGCGTCGGTCGCGAGCATTCTGATCAACCACATCTTCGATCGTGTTTGCGGCAACGAGCCCGTGCCGTGGCTCGACCGGCTGCGGGATCTCCGCCGCAAGGCCGTGGCGCAGCAGGAGGTCGACGAGCAGACGCAGAAGACGGCGCGGAAGCCGAATACGCGACCCAGTCACGACCTCGCCGAGTACGCCGGCACTTACGAACATCTCGCCTACGGACAGATGGTCATCATCCGGACCGGAGACACGTTGCACTGGGCGTATCGCGGCCTCGAAGCAGCCCTGTCATACCGGCACTACGATACGTTCGAAGTTCCGCAGATTCTCTACGAGCTCAATCCGGACCGTCTGGCGATCTCGTTCACCACCGACCGCGACGGCAACATCGCGAGCCTCTCCGCCCAGCTTGAACCGATGGTGGCCGATATCGTCTTCAGGCGCGCGCCGGCCGGCGACTGCATGGACGCCGGATTCCGGAAAACCTGTGTGGGCCGCTACAAGTATGGAGCTGTGACCCACGTGGTATCGCAGGATGCCGACGGCCAGCTGACGCTCAAACCGGATTATCAACCCTTGTACCATCTCCGGCCCTACCAGGGTGGCATCTTCACCATCGTCGAGCTGGAGGGGTTCCGCGTGGAGTTTCGCCGCGGCGCCGACGGCGCCATCCACGAGCTCGTTTTCCATCAGCCCAACGGCACCTTCATTGCCAGACGGGACGAAGCCGATCCCGCTGCCGATCGCGCAGACCTCGCCGACGGGCGGTAGGTTCGAGGGAACAGTTCGCGAGCTCGGACCATTGCGAGCGGCGAATGTGTATCGTAGAGTGTGATCATACACATGAAGGAAGCGCTGCCGATGCGCACAAATATCGACATCGACGACACCTTGATGGCGGAAGCGCAGAAGGCTTCCGGTCACGCAACGAAGAAGAAGACGGTGGAACAGGCGCTCCGTCTGATGGTCAGGTTGCGACGGCAGCAGGAGGTCGGCCTGGCTTTTGGCAAATACCCGTGGCGCGGCAACCTCGCCCGGAGCCGCAAGGGGCGAGGGACCAGGTGATCGTTGTCGACAGCAGCGTCTGGATCGACTTCCTCAATGGCCGCATGGCACCCCACGTCGAGCGCCTGCGCGCGATCCTCGGCGCCGAGGAGATTGTCGTTGGCGACCTGATGCTGTGCGAGGTGCTGCAGGGCCTGGAGAGCGAGCGGGCAGCTCGAGATGTCGAGGCTCTCCTGCGCCGCTTCGCCATCGCCTCGATGGTCGGCGACGCGAATGCGGTCGCCGCGGCCCGCAATTATCGGTCCTTGCGCCGGCGCGGCATCACCGTTCGCAAAACCGTCGACATGTTGATCGGTACCTGGTGCATCGAGAACCGTATGCCGCTGCTCCACAACGACGGCGATTTTCGCCCGATGGTGCGCCATCTTGGGCTGGTCGAAGCGCCGGCAACGGTCTGAAAGAGGCCTTGGACGCGCTCGAGATCGCCCTTGTCGAGTTGGTCGTCCTCCACGAGCTCGTTTTCCGTCAGCCCAACGGCACCTTCATTGCCAAGCGGGACAAGGCCGATCCCATTCCTGGCCCCGCAGATGTCACCGACGGTCTGTCGGTTTCGAGCGAGCCCTTGGACCGATATCATCGCTGGGAGTGCGCCACTCCAGTCGCGCCTATTTCTTTGCTTCGATACCGCATGAGCGCGACTGGAGTCGCGCGCTCCCGGCAATGAGGCGTTCTTCCAAATCGGAAGACCTCAAGCCGGCGCGGCGACCTGCTTCAAATTCTCGCTGAACCACCGCGCAACACCCGTCATCCGCGCATCCTCATGCTGCTGCCCCATGAGCTGCACGCCCACCGGCATCCCGCCGACGCTCATCAGCGGCACCGTCACGACTGGCGCGAACAGCATCGACGACGGCGCGTTGAACACGAAGTCGCCGGTCGGCCGCGGCGCCAGCGGCTGGCCCGCCACGTCGCCCGACCAAAGCGGTGCCGGGCCGGGGCAGGAGAGCGTGATCGCGGCGTCGGCCAGCGATGCGACGGCCGCGTGCGCCAGTTGCGCCTGCTGGCGGGCGAGCAGCCTGCTGCGATAGTCGTCCGGCGTCATCGCTTCGGCGCGCTTGAGCGTCGCCTGGCCGCGCGCGCTGATGCCGTCGGGCGCGGCGTCGAGCATGCCGCGCTGGTACCAGCGGTTCTCCCAGCTGGTGACGCCGTTGCAGATGGCGCGCCCGTTGGCGATCGCCTGCTCTAGCGTTTCGATGAACGGATGGTCGGCGCGGCGGATCGGTGTGACGCCGGCCGCCTTCAGCTGATCGAGCAGTCGGCCGAAGCTTGCCTTGGTCGCCGCGTCGACCTCGGGCCAGCCTTCGGTCTCCAGCACGATCAGCCGGTTGGGTTTGATCGCGGCGGGGAGCGTGTCCGGCCCCATCAGGCCCATCGCGCCGCGATCGCCGCCGCAGCGTTTGGCCATCTCGATCGCGACCTGCCACATGTCCTCGAGGCAGCCGGCGTGCGGCCCGTGCGTGCTCTGGCTGGTGGCCAGCCGCTCGCCGCGATTGATGCCGCCTTGCGTGGGCTTGAGCGCAAAGTTCCCGCAATAGGCGGCCGGACGGATGATCGAGCCGCCGACCTGCGTGCCGATCGCCGCCGGCATCATGTTGGCGCCCACGGCGGCGGCCGAGCCCGAGGACGAGCCGCCCGGCGTGCGCGCCGCATCGAACGGGTTGGTGGTCGGGCCGGGCTGCGAGCCGCCCAGCTCCGCCGTCACCGTCTTGGCCAGGATCACTGCGCCCGCTTGGCGCAGCGCCCAGACGCCGGCATTGTCGCGCTTGGGGAAGTTCCCCTTCATCGCCGCACAGCCCATCTCGGTGGGCATGTCCTTCGTCTCGAGCAGGTCCTTGATGCCGACCGGCATGCCGTCGATCGGCGACAATGGCTTGCCCGTCTTCCAGCGCGCGGCGCTCGCATCGGCGGCGGCGCGCGCGCCGGTCTCGTTGAGGGCCACGAGGGCCTTCACCACCGGCTCGCGTTGCGCGATGGTCTCCAGGCAGCGCTCGAGATAGGCGCGCTGGCTGTCGTTGCCGTCGGTGAAGCGGCGGGCAGCGTCGTGGAAGGTGAGCGGTGTGTAGTCGGCGTAAGGGGTCATGTCGGAACCCTAGCACGAGCGGGAAGGCGCAATGAAGATTCGAACCGTCCGGGCCCTCGAACAACTGGGCCGCGTGCGTCTTTCACCGTCGTTCTTCCTGCGGGACTTTCTCCATAGCGAGATCGCCAATTTCTACGGCATGCCGAACATTCCGGACGATCCGGCGCTTGCGATCCATGTCGGCCAGCGGCTCTGCGAGGATTTGCTGGAGCCTCTCAACGCAACGTTTGGCCGAATCGCGATCCGGTCAGCCTATCGATCGCCGACGGTGAATGCGCTGGGCAACGCGATGGGCCACAATTGCGCTTCGAACGAGAAGAATTATGCCCGCCATATCTGGGACAGGCGGGACGCAGCGGGATTCTGCGGGGCGACGGCCTGCGTCGTGATTCCCTGGTTCGCCGATCGCTACGCCAAGGGCGCCGACTGGAAATCGCTGGCTTACTGGATTCACGACCATTTGCCCTACAGCCGCCTTCAATTCTTTCCCAAGCTCGCGGCGTTCAACATCACCTGGCATGAGCGTCCGGTTCGGTCGGTCTACAGCTTCATCAGGCCTGCCGGGTATCTGCTTCGCGGCAACGAGCCCGCCTTGGCTTGCCCGGAACGCTACCCGGACTTCCCTCCGTTGATCGCGCGCGCCCGTTGATCGCAGCCTTCACTCGCTTCGGTCGCCGGGTCGAGCGCGCACATGACGGCGCCCCGAAAGACAATTTGATTTCCGATGATCGGGTGGTAACGTAATTCACTTTCAATTTCGGACTGAAATAAGGAATCTTGTGAAAGGGGCGACAACGAACAACGAAGTGTGAGGAGGAAACGATGAGAAGAAGCAAGTTGTTGGGAATCCTGGCGGCCGCTGTCTTCGCGCTCGCCGGCAAATCCGTTCTTGCGGCCGATACCCTCACGATTCTGTGGGCCGAATGGGACCCCGCCAACTATCTCCAGGAGTTGGTGAAAGACTATGAGAAACAGACCGGCGTGAAAGTCGTCGTCGAGACCGTGCCTTGGCCGGACTTCCAGACCAAGGCGTTCACGGAGTTCAACGCCAAGGGCGACGCCTACGATCTCGTGGTCGGTGACTCGCAATGGCTGGGCGCGGGATCGACCGGCGGCCACTACGTGGATCTCACCGATTTCTTCGCCAAGTACGGCGTCGCCAAGTCGATGGCGGCGGCCACCGTCGCCGGCTACGCGGAATATCCACCCGGCAGCAAGAAATACTGGGCCATCCCGCTCGAAGGCGACGCCAACGGCTGGGCTTATCGCAAGGACTGGTTCGAGGATCCCAAGGAGAAGGCGGCGTTCAAGGCCAAGTACCACTACGACCTCGACGTGCCGAAGGACTACACGCAGCTGCGCGACATCGCCGAGTTCTTCCACCGTCCCAACGAGAAGCGCTACGGCGTGGCGCTGTACACCGACAACACCTACGACGCGCTGGCGATGGGGATCGAACAGACGATCTTCAGCTTCGGCGGTGAGCTGGGCAACTACTCCAGCTACAAGGTGCGCGACATCATCAACTCAAAGCAGAATGTCGAGGCGCTGAAGTGGTACAGGGACCTCTACAAGTTCGCGCCGCCCGGCTGGGGCAAGGCGTTTTTCCTGGAGGACAACCAGGCCATAACCGAGGGCGTGGCGGCGATGAGCATGAACTTCTTCGCCTTCTTCCCGGCGCTCGCCAATCCGGCGACTAACAAGAATGCCGCGGGCACGGGGTTCTTCGCCAACCCGGCCGGCCCGGGCGGCAAGCCGCGCTTCGCCGCGCTGGGCGGGCAGGGCGTCTCGGTCGTGAGCTATTCGAAGAAGCGTGAGCAGGCCTTGAAGTTCCTCGAGTGGTTCGTCCGCGACGACGTCCAGCAACGCTGGGCCGAGTTGGGCGGCTACACCTGCAACGAGAAGGTGCTGAGCTCGGAGAAGTTCCGCAAGGCCACGCCTTACAACGAAGCCTTCTATCAGAGCATGTTGATGGTCAAGGACTTCTGGGCCACGCCCGAGTACGCGACGCTGCTCGAGCAGATGAACAAGCGTGTCTATCCCTTCGTCGTGGGCAACAAGGGCACCGCCGACGAAGCGCTCAACGGTCTGGCCGACGATTGGGAAAAGACCTTCAAGCAGAACAAGCGCTATTGAGTCGTCGTCCGGGGCAGCGGGGAAGGCTTGCCTTCCCCGCGGGCTCGCGCAGGAGGAGGGCGTAGGTGTTCAGCAGACTCGATTCCCGCTCGCCGGCCGCGCGGCGGGGTCTCAGCGATCTCAGCATCCGCAATCTGTTCATCATCCCGACGATTGCGTTCCTGATCGTCTTCAACATCTTTCCGCTGATCTACTCGCTCGGATACTCGTTCACCGATTTTAGTGCGTCGTCCAACGCGCCGGCGGCCTTCGTCGGGCTGCAGAACTACCGCGACCTGCTGGCTGACGACCATGTCTGGAACAACTTCAGCGTCACGGCGCGATACGTGCTCCTGTCGGTCGGCGGCCAGGTGCTGCTGGGCTTCGGCGTGGCCCTGCTGCTCAATCGCCGGATTCCCTTCAAGGGCCTGTTCACGACGCTGCTGCTGGTGCCCATGATGATGTCGCCGGTCGTGGTCGGGCTGTTCTGGGAGCTGCTCTACAGCCCGTCCTGGGGGATCATCAACTACGCCCTGGGGCTCGGTGATTTTGCCTGGCTCTCCGACCCGGACGTGGCGCTCTACGCGATCGCCATCACCGACATCTGGATGTGGTCGCCCTTCGTGATGCTGCTGTGCCTGGCCGGCCTGTCGGCGATTCCGCAGCACCTCTACGAGGCGGCGGCGATCGACCGCGCCGGCCGCTGGTTCACCTTCACGCGGATCACGCTGCCGCTGGTGGCGCCGCTGCTGCTGATCGCCGTCATCTTCCGGACCATGGAGGCCTTCAAGACCTTCGACCTGGCCTTCATCATGAGCAGCCAGGAAACCAC
>DATHNU010000334.1:0-5425 GCA_035485695.1 Reyranella sp.
CGCTGCCGGAAGGCCTGCGCGAGTTCCGCCCCTTTGCCTGGGGCCGCATTGATTGAGACGACCAGCCGAATTTTCATGGCGTATCCCTATGCGAATGACGTGCAAGAGTAATTACCCCGGCTTGCCGCGCGTCAAGCGGAGTGCCGCTGCGCAGACGGCTTGCTTACGAGTTGGTCGGGTAGTCCAAGGCAAATCGACTGCTCGCGCATCCCTTGTAAAGGAAGGAACCTCTGCGCACGACTTAAGGCGCCGTGTGCGCCATGCGTTCCGGCTTTCGTCTAGCTTCGGTCCGTTCGGCACTTCCGCATGTCTACGGGCGGCGCTTTCATGTTCCGCCAGCACTCTCGACGTCGAGTGACGCCAATATTTCGAGCGCGTCGAAATTCTACAGCAAGTAGGAACGTTCGATCGATTGCAGCCATGGAATGGCAGACGCGGCATTGATCGCGTACGGCACCTCCGATCTTTCGCGTCGCTTAGGCGTCACCAAAAGCATCGTGTCAGAATTCCTTTAGATTGTCGGCGAGGTGCTTGTGAGCGTAGGCCTTGCGGGTCAAGCCACGGCGCTGCAATTCGGGCACCAGCCCGTCGCAGACCTCCATCACATACCGCCGGTCGATCACGGTATTGGATATCAGAAAGCCGTCGCCGCCCACTTCCTCCATGACGTCCTGCATCACCCCCGCCACGCGATCGGGCGTGCCGGTGTAGTCGAGACTGCCTTTGCTGGCATAGGTGCGAACGATCTCGCGCAGAGGCTTGCCGAGCCACCGGGCCAGTGAGGACTGGTGGCCATTGGTCGTCAGGGTGAGCGGCAGCGGCTCGTCGAGATCGAACTTGGAAAAGTCGATGCCGGTCAACCGCGACATTCCCGAGAGCTGCATGTCGACGTACTTCAGGGAGTCTTCTTGCTGCAACCTGCGCCGCTCGAGCGCCGCCCCCATCGTCGTGTCGACGATCGGCGAGCACAGGAACAGGAGCTTGATGTCGTCCGGATTGCGGCCGATCGCGGCGGCGTTGCGGCGCACCTCCTGGCGATACTCCTTCATCTTCTGGATGTCGCTGCCTTCCGTGATGATGGTGTCGGCCCACTTCGACGCGAACTTCTTGCCCGCCGCCGAGCCGCCGGCCTGCACGATCGGCACTCTTCCTTGCGGCGAGCGGGGCGCATTGATCGGCCCGCGCACCTTGAAGTACTTGCCCTCGTGGTTGATGGGATGGACCTTGCTGCCGTCGGCGAACATCGGCTTGTCGCGATCCAGCACCACGGCATCGGGTTCCCACGCCTCCCACAGCCTGGTAACGACGTCGGCGAACTCGTCGGCCACCTCGTAGCGCTCGTCGTGCGGCCGGTGCTTGTCGTGGCCATAGTTCTGCGCGGTTCCATCGTTGCTGCCGGTGACGCAGTTCCAGCCGATGCGGCCCTCGGTGACATGGTCCAGCGAATTGACGAGACGCGCCAGCAGGTACGGCGGGTATTCCGACACGGAGAGCGTCGGCACGAGGCCAAGGTTCTGCGTGGCCTGCGCAAGCCAGGGCACCAGAACCGCAGGGTCGAGCTTGGGGCAGCCCTGAGCATATTGCAGATAGGTGTCGTGGTTGCCCTTGTAGGTATAGGGCACGTTCGAGGAGTCCTCGATAATCATGTAATCCATGCACGCGCGCTCCATCCCCTTGGCAAGGTCGATGAAGATGTCGGGCATCATCCAGCGCGCGACGTCGGAGACACTGCCGGGCCACGTCGAGCGCCAGGTCTTGGAAGTGAAACTCTGGCCGAGAAACCAGGCGAGATGAAATGGTTTGCTCATGCCTGGCTCCTGCAAAACCCCTGCCAAGAAACCAGGTGAGGTGAGACGCGTTGGTCATGCCGGTATGCTGAATGATCGCGAGCCTGCCACATGAGCAGTTATCAGCACCCCGCACTCAAATGCCGGTTCATCCAAACGGCTGTGTGCCAGCTGGCTGATGAGGAAACACCGCCAGCCACCAGTGCCGCACCTTCCTCACGCGCTCACTGAGCGGCGACCAGCTTTACCTCTGGATCACGCAAACTGCAGCCAAGATCTCAGGTCCGACGGTGGGCGCTTCATTGGCATTATTCGTGCTCATTGTTTCTGGCTGGCGCGCCGTCTCGTTGCGGCAGCAAGCGGCCTTGGCTGGTCAAGGTTTTGTTCGGGTGGGCTTCTTTGCCTTTCGCACGTTGGCCGTCTTCGATGCGAGGGCAGTCTTCATCGCCCTCTCCGCCGCCTTGATCTTGGCTTCCCGGGTGATGTCCCCGGCGGGCAAGTTCAAGGCGAAGTTCAGCCTAGTCTGGGCTCGCTCCAAAAAGACCGCCTTCTTGTTTTCGGAAATCGGCTGTCCCATGGCTCCTCATACCGGAAAATGAAGGTTAGACCACGCGGAAGTTCTTGAACTGCCAGGGATCGTCCTTGTCGAGGTCTTCGGGGAAGAGGCCGCCGCGATCCTGCAGCGGCGTCCAGTCGCTGTACTTGCCGACCACCGGCCCGAGATAGGGCATGCAGATCTCGAGGTTGCGGTCGAAGTCCATGTCGTCGGCCTCGACGATGCCACGCTCGGGATTCTCGAGCGCCCAGACGATGCCCGACAGGACCGGCGCGCAGACCTGGATCGATGTCGCGTTATTGTAGGGCGTGAGCTTGCGCACCTCGTGGATGTCGAGCTGCGAGCCGTACCAGTAGGCGCCCTTCTTGTGGCCCATCAGCAGCACGCCGAGCTCGTCGCGGCCATCGGTGATCTCGTCGACGATCAGGCGCTGAGTCTTCTGCTGGTGCAGATTCTTGCCGGCGCATTCGTGCATCGACATGATCGCCTGATCGCAGGGATGGTAGGCGTAGTGCACGGTCGGCCGGTAGACGACCTCATCGCCCTGGCGCAGCGAGAAGTAGTCGGCCATCGAGATCGACTCGTTGTGGGTGATGATGAAGCCGTGGAACGGGCCTTCCAGCGGCGTCCAGGTGCGCACGCGCGTGACCAGCCCGGGGCGATTGAGGTAGATGGCGGCCCCGCAGCCGAACTCATGCCGCGCGCCATCCGGCGGCAGGTCCTTCTCATGGGTGCCCCAGCCCATCTCGGCGGGCTGGCTGCCTTCCGACACGAAGCCGTCGATCGACCAGGTGTTGACGAACTCGCCGACCTTCTTGGGCTTCTTCGAGACCTGGGTGTCGCGCTCGGCGATGTGGATCACCTTGACCCCGAGGTCGCGAGCGAGCTCGCCCCAGCCCTCGCGGGTCGTGGGCTTGACTGCGCCCATGCCGGTGTCCTTGGCGAGGTTGACCAGCGCCTTCTTCACGAAGTGCGAGACCAGGCCCGGATTGGCGCCGTGGGCAATCACCGCCGTCGGCCCGCCGCGGTACTTCGGGACGAGCTTCAGCATGTTCTCGCGCAGCGCATAGTTCGAGCGCAGCGACACCGACAGGTTGGGATCGGTGTAGCCGCCCGGCCACGGCTCGATGCAGGTGTCGACATAGAGCGCGCCCTTCTCCTGGCAGAGCTCGACCAGCGCCGTCGAGGCGACCTCGACCGACAGGTTGACCAGGAAGTCGCCCTTGCCCAGGCGGCGCTCCAGGGTCGAGCGAAAGTTCTCGCGCGTCAGGCGCTTTTTGATGAAGGTGACGCCGAATTTCTTCAGCTCCTTCAGCCCGCCACGATCCTCGGCCGAGATGACCGTGATCTGCTCCGGCTTGATGTCGATGTGCCGGAAGATCAGCGGCATCACGCCCTGGCCGATCGAGCCGAAGCCGATCATGACCATGCGGCCGGAGAACGAGACCAGCTTCCTGGAAGCCTTCTTCGACTTGCGCGCGACTTTCTTCGCCATTTCAGCGTCCCCGCTTCTTTCTGTGAGTGGTCGTTAAACGGCAACGGGGCCTTTCTCAAGGCCCCGTTGGTGTCGTTCCGGTTACGGAAGCGAGGCTAGATGCAGATCGCCTTGAGCGGCGCGAAGCCGTTGAAAGCGACCGACGAGTAGGTCGTCGTGTAAGCGCCGGTCGAGAGGATCTCGATCTTGTCGCCGGGCTTCAGCGACAGCGGCAGCTTGTACTCGGTCTTCTCGTAGAGGATGTCAGCCGAGTCGCAGGTCGGGCCGGCCAGCACCACCGGACCCACGCGCGTGCCGTCACGGCCGGTGCGCAGGCGGTACTTGATGCTCTCGCCCATGGTCTCGGCGAGGCCGGAGAACTTGCCGATGTCGAGATAGACCCAGCGCTTGCGGTCGTTGGCCGACTTGCGCGAGACCAGCACGACCTCGCTCTGGATCACGCCGGCGTCGCCCACCATGGAGCGGCCGGGCTCGATGATGACCTCGGGCATGCGGTTGCCGAAATGGCGCACCAGCGCGCGGCCCACCGCCTCGCAGTAGGCCTCGATGGAGTTGATCTCGGCGCGGTAGCGCGCAGGGAAACCGCCGCCCAGGTTGACCATGCGCAGGTCGACGCCTTCTTCAGCCAGGGCAAAGAACATCTGCGAGACCTGGCCCAGCGCCTTATCCCACTGCTCGAGGTCGGTCTGCTGGCTGCCGACATGGAAGGAGATGCCGTAGGCATCGAGCCCCCACTCCTTGGCCTTGCGCAGCAGGTCCTTGGCCATCTCCGGCGCGCAGCCGAACTTCTTGCTGAGCGGCCATTCGGCGCCGCCGCAATCGACCAGCACGCGGCAGAACACGCGCGCGCCCGGCGCCACGCGGGCAAGCTTCTGCAGCTCGGCCTCGCTGTCGAAGGCGAACAGGCGCACGCCCTGCTGGTAGGCCCAGGCGATGTCCTTCTCCTTCTTGATGGTGTTGCCGAAGGAGATGCGGTCCATGGCGATGCCGGTGGCCTGGACGAGCTCGATCTCGCCGCGGCTCGCGGTGTCGAACTTCGAGCCGGCGGTCGCCAGCCGCGCCAGGATCTGCGCCGCCGGATTGGCCTTCACGGCATAGAAGATGTGGGCCGCGGGCAGGAGCTCGCGCATGCGCCGGAAATTGTTCTCGACCACGTCGAGATCGACCACCAGGCACGGAGTCTCGGGCTGCTGCTCTCGGAGATAACGAAAAATACGCTCGGTCATCGCTGGGGGGTTCCCCGTCAATCAGGTCAAAACAGGTTCGGTGGAAACGTCGAACGCGACGAACGGTGCCTAACAGGCAGCGTTCGTCAGCCGATACTCGACGGGGTCTCTGTCCGCAGGAGCGGGAGGTCGAACGAGGCCCGGTCGAAATTCACCGGGCAAATGACATAATAGCGGGGGGAACGCCCCGCGCGGTAAGCAAACATATCAGAAGCTCCTTCCCGGACCCGGCTCTAAGCCGGCGCTGCCAAAAAGAACACTTTCCGTCGTTGCGTAACCACTAAGGGCCAGCGGCACGTGCGTTGGGCGTCTTGAATTCGTAAATACAACTAATCGACGCGGTTACAAGCGGATTCTTCCC
>DATHNU010000335.1:0-2907 GCA_035485695.1 Reyranella sp.
AGAGCTGCGGCCGCCCGCCGGCCAGGGCGTAGCCGATGCCGGTGGGATAGTCTGCGTGGCGCACCAGCCCCAGCGGCTTCAGCAAGACGTCATAGAAGCTTTTGGCCTTGGCGATGTCGTTGCTGCCGACAGTGAGGTGGCTGAACATGGCATGTTCCGTTTGCAGTGTCTCAGGAAGCGGCCGGAGCATAGACCGACG
This sequence comes from Reyranella sp., assembly GCA_035485695.1. Lineage (GTDB taxonomy): Bacteria > Pseudomonadota > Alphaproteobacteria > Reyranellales > Reyranellaceae > Reyranella. The sequence goes on from DATHNU010000335.1 coordinate 200, forward strand.
CGAGCTGGCGCGAAACCAGCCGGGCGTAGAGGCCGCCCCGCGCCAGCAGCGAGGCATGGGTGCCGGTCTCGGCGACGCGACCCTCGTCCAGCACCACGATCAGGTCGGCATCGCGCACCGTCGACAGCCGGTGGGCGATGACGATCGTGGTGCGGTCGGCCTGCAGCACGTCGAGCGCGCGGCGCACCGCCTGCTCGTTCACCGCATCGAGATGCGAGGTCGCCTCGTCGAGCACCAGGATCGGCGCGTCCTTCAGGAAGGCTCGCGCGATAGCGACCCTCTGCCGCTGACCGCCCGACAGGCTGGTGCCGCGTTCGCCGACGGCTGAGTCGAGTCCCTCGGGCAGGGCGGCGACCAGTTCGCTGAGCGAGGCGTGCTGGATGGCGGCCTGCAGCTCGGCTTCCGACGCCTCGGGCCGCGCGATCAGGATGTTGGCGCGCAGGCTGTCGTTGAAGAGATAGGTGTCCTGGGCGACCAGCGCGACCAGGCGGCGCAGCGCATCGAGCTTGTAGTCGCGCAAATCGGCGCCGTTCAGGGTGATGCGGCCGGAATCCGGATCCCAGAAGCGCATCAGCAACTGCGCCGTCGTCGTCTTGCCCGCGCCCGAGGTGCCGACCAGCGCCACGGTCTTGCCGGCAGGAATCTCGAAGCTCACGTCGGAGAGCGCACGGCGGCTCTGGCCGGGATAGGTGAAGTTGACCTTCTCCAAAGCCAGCGCCGCAGCGCCCTTGCGGGGCTCAACGCCCTTCCCGTCGCGCACGGGAATCGGCTCGTTGGCCAGCGCATAGACGCGCCGCGTCGCGCCCAAGGTATCGGCCAGCTGGCGGCCGATCTGGGCGATCTCCGACACCGGCAGGAAGGCCGCCATGGCGAGGATGGTCATGAGCGGCAGCAGGCCGGGATCGAGCGCGCCCTGCTGGGCGAGCGCCGCGCCCGTCACGACGACGGCGAGGCCACCCAGCCCGATCAGCACTTCGAGCATCGCCTGCTGGCGTGTCAGTTCGCGGAAGAAGGGCAGGCGCAGCGAGATGTGGCGCTGTGACAGCTGGTCGAGCTTGGTACCGCGCGAGGCTTCCTGCTGGAAGGCCACGATCTCGCCAAGCCCCTGCACGGAATCGACGGCGAAGGCGCCCAGTTCACCCGCCGCCTCGCGCGCCTGGCTGCCCAGCTGGTCGACCCGCTTGCGCATCAGGAAGGGGCTCAGACCTGCGGCGAGCAGGAACGGCAGCAACGCAACGGCGAGCCAGCCATTGGCCCACGCCAGGACCGCGACCACGGCCGCCGGCACCAGGATGGCGACGAAGGCGGGCGCCACGGTATGGGCGAAGAAATACTCGACCAGCTCGATATCGTGGGTGGCGAGCGCCATCAGATCGCCGGTGCGGCGGCGCACGAGATAGGCCGGCGCCAGCGCGTCGAGCTTGCGGAAGGCATCGATGCGCATCTCGGCCAGCAGGCGGAACGCCATGTCGTGCGCCATCCACGATTCCAGCCAATGCAGCACGCCCGACAAAGGGGCGGTGATGGCCAGCGCGATGGCCAGGTGCGCGTAGGGTTCGTGGTGCTTCAGCGCCAGCACGATCAGCGCCGACAGCACGCCGACGCCGATGAAGGCGATGACCCGCAGCACGCCCAGGGTGAAGGTGAGGGTGAGCTTGCCCTTCCAGGGCAGGATCACCTTCATCAGCGACGCCACGACCTGATACCAGGTCAATCCCTCGGCCTTGATGATGCCTTCGGTGAGGGGCTTCACCGCGCCGCCCGGCGTGTCGGACACGCTCTCGGCGCGCGCGGGCGGTGCGATCAGGTCGGCGGCGCCGGCCCCGTGCTGCTCGCGCGCCTGTTCGGCCATCAGGCTGGCATAGACGCCGCGCCGCGCCATCAGCGCGTCGTGGCGGCCCTGCTCGGCGACCTTGCCGCCGTCCAGCACGAGAATGCGGTCGCAATCGATCACGCTCGACAGGCGATGGGCCAGGATCAAGGTCGTGCGGCCCTGCATCAGCCGGTCGAGCGCCTCCTGGATCACCGCCTCGTTCTCGGCATCGACGGCCGACAGCGCCTCGTCGAGCACCAGGATCGGCGTGTCGCGCAACAGCGCGCGGGCGATGGCGACCCGCTGGCGCTGGCCGCCCGAGAGCTTGATGCCCTTCTCGCCGATCGTCGTCTGATAGCCCTGCGGCAGGCTCTCGATGAAATCGTGGATGTTGGCTGCGCGCGCGGCGTCCTCGAGATCTTCGTGCGATGCATCGGGCCGACCCAGCCGGATGTTCTCCTCGACCGTGCCGTGGAACAGGAAGGTGTCCTGGTTCACCACCGAGATCAGCGCGCGGATCTCGGCGAACGGCAGGCTGCGGAGATCATGGCCGCCCAAAAGGATGCGGCCGCGGTCGGGATCGTAGAAGCGCAACAGCAGGCGCACGATCGACGACTTGCCGCCGCCCGACGGGCCGACCAGTCCCAGCCGCTCGCCCGCCTCGGCGCGGAAGGAGAGGCCGTCATGCACGGCGCGGCGCGTGCCGGGATAGGCGAAGCGCACATCCTCGAACGCGATGGTGGGAGCCAGCGTCCGATGGAGCTTATCTCCGAGGCGCGCCGGCGGCGCGTCGGCGACGGCGGGCTTGTCGTCCAGGATGCGGTAGATGCCCTGTGCGGCCGAGAGGCCGACCATGCCCTGATGCAGCACGGTGCGCAGCTCGCGCATCGGCCGG
>DATHNU010000336.1:0-4987 GCA_035485695.1 Reyranella sp.
CGCGGCCGCGCCATCGCCGACCGGGTCGAGACGGTGGCGCGCCGGATCAGGGGCGATGCGCTGGCCGGCCTGTCCGACAAGGACATCACGACGACCATCCGGGTCCTGGAGCATGTCTGCCGCGTGCTTGACGCCACCGCCGAGGTCGCGGCGTGAACGCTCCGCTCTGGTTGCTCACGCTCATCACCTTCAGCGGCACGCTGGCCATGCACATCTTCGTGCCGGCCCTACCCGCGGCCGCACACGATTTGGGCGCCAGCGTCGGCGGCATGCAGATGACGGTGAGCGTGTATATCCTCGGCCTCGCGGTCGGCCAGCTCGCCTACGGGCCGCTGTCCGATCGCTTCGGACGCCGACCGGTGCTGATGGCGGGTCTCGTGCTCTACGCGCTCGCCGGCCTCGCCGCGGCGTTCGCCCCGGATGTGCACAGCCTGATCGTCGCCCGGCTGCTGCAGGCGCTGGGCGGCTGCGCCGGGCTGGTGATCGGCCGCGCCATCGTGCGCGATACGGCGCTACCACAGGAAGCCGCGCGCCGCCTGGCGATGATGAACCTGATGGTCGCCATCGGACCCGGTGCCGCCCCCATCGTCGGCGGCGCGCTGGCTTCCAGCCTGGGATGGCGCTCGATTTTCTTCGCCCTGGCGCTGCTGGGCATCGTCAATCTGCTTTTCAGCTGGCGTCTGCTGCCCGAAAGCAAGGCGCCCGCTTCGACAGCCGGCCTCTCGGGCCTGGCCCGCAACTATGGCCGCCTGCTGGTTTCACCGGCCTTCCTGGGCTACGCGGTCGGCGGCGGCTGCGCCACGACGTCGATGTACGCCTTCATCGGCGCCTCGCCGTTCATCTTCGCCCACCAACTGCATCGCCCCGACTACGAGGTCGGCATCTATCCCGCCATCGTGCTCGCCGGCGTCTGGATCGGCAGCGTGGCGGCGACCCGGCTGATCCCGCGCCTGCCGATCGACCGCCTGGCCGTCTGGGCGAACCTTCTGAGCGTAGTGGCGTCGTTCGCCTTCCTGGGCGCGGTGCTCTCGGGGCACCTCACCGTGCTGCTGGCGATCGCCCCGATGTTCGTCTTCGGCATCGGCGCGGGCGTGGCCTCGCCGGCGGCGCTCACCCAGGCGATCAGCGTCAACCCCGAGGTCATCGGCTCAGCCTCCGGCCTCTACGGATTCTCGCAAATGGGCGTGGGCGCAATCTGCACCGCGCTGGTGGGCACGGGCAGCGACCCCGCGCTCGCGGCGGCGGTCATCCTGGTCAGTGCGGGCGTGATCGGCCAGGTCGCGTTCTGGATCGCCCTGCACCATCGCAGCCGGACGATCCCGAGATCCTGAAAGCGGCTACTGCCGCCAGTCGCTGCCCTTGCCTTCGATCAGGCGAAGTGCCGCCTTCCAGTCGGACATGCCGAATTCAGGCGAGGCGCGGTAGGCCTTGGCGCGCGCGGCGTATTGCTGAACGACGTCGTCCTCGATCGGCGCGGGCGCTTCGTCCAGGCCGCGGGCGATGATCTCGACCTCGCAGGCGCGCTCCAGCATATAGAGCCGACGCAGCGCAGCCGGAACGGTGGCGCCGACCGACAGGAGACCGTGATTGCGCAGCACGACGGAGCTGCCGCTCTGACAGCTCACGCCCAGCGCATCGCACTCTTCCTGCGAGGTCGGCATGCCGTACTCGTGGTAGACGACGTCGTCGAGAACGGAGAGCGCATCCTGGCTGATCGGGCGCAGGCCCTTCTTCAGGACCGAGATGCCGGTGCCGGCCCGCGTATGCGTGTGCATCACGCAGTTGGCGTCGGGCCGCGCCTTGTAGACGCCGCTGTGGATCGTGAAGCCCGCCGCGTTGAAGCTGCCGTCCTCGCTATAGACCTTGCCGTCAAGATCCATCTTCACCAGGCTGGACGCGGTGATCTCGTGGAACAAATCGCCGTAGTTGTTGATCAGGAAGCAGTTCGGCTCGTCCGCAATGCGCACCGACAAATGGGTGTTGATCGTGTCGGTCCAGCCATAGAGGTCGGTAACCCGGTAGAGGGCCGCCAGGTCGCAGCGCGCCTGCCACTCGGCCTCGGTCATGTTGACGCGACCCTGTCGAACCATCGTATCCATCGAACATATCCTCCTGCGGCAACGCCCTTCGTCGTGCCGGATTGTAAAGCAGTTCACGTGCCAGGGTGAAGGGTCCTATGCAAGCCAGCCATGTCCGGAGGCGCTGGTGAAATCGAGCTGCACGATCAGGTCGTTGTAGTCGTGGTCGCCGCCGCCATAGGTGTCCTCCCAGCCCCAGGTATTCAGGCCGTAATTCCACAGATGGCCGACGTGTTGACCGTTCACCACCTCGTTGCCCTGCGCGAAGCCCAAATAGCTGTCGCCGTGGGTGACGTTGGTGAGCTGCATGGCGACAAGGTCGCCGGCGTTCACGTGCTGCAGGGCGGCCTGCTCGAAATTGCCATAGCCCGGACCGCCGATCGAGGTGCCCCCCGAGGCCATCTGGTACGCCCGGCTTTGCAGCGCCGCCTGATAGCCGGCATCGCCCGGATGCAGGCCATTGATCGCGCCGGAGAGATCGTCGACCCGGTAGAAGGTGATCGAGAGGTTGTCCTGGCCGTCCTGGCGCATGCGGACGAAGGCGGTCTGGTCGCTGGCGCCGTCTGCCGTCTCCGCCACCGCGACCGGACGGGCCACCCGCACATCGCCGCCGCCCGACAGGAAGTCGGCAAAGCCGAACGGGCTGCTCAAGGTGCCCTGGATCGCCTGGGCCGGCGAGGTCCCGATCGATACCGCCAGGGCCTCGCCCGTCGAGAAATGGACCTGCTGCACCGCGCCCTGCGCTTGCTTGTCGAACAGGATGACCAGGTTGGGGTCGAAGTCGGGCTGCAGCGATTGCTCGGCCAGCTGGCTCGTCCAGGCAAAGCTTCCCGACGCGGCGCTGAAAAAGCCGAACGCGTCGGGACCGCTATGCACGCCGACATCAGTGGCGGCAGCGGACATGGTCTGGAACAGCAGGCTCTGGTCGGCGCCGCTGGTCCAGCCGCCTTGGCCATTGGTATCGAGCATGTCGGGCGTGGTGCCGAACCACATCTGCGAATGGGCGATATCCGTCAGGGCGCGGGCCAGCAGCGTGCCGTTGGGCGAGCCCAGGCCTGTCGTGAGGTCGTAGCCGGGCCCGGCGTAATAGCCGTAGCCGGTCAACGTGAGGGCATCTCCCTTGGAGTCGATGATCGGGCCGCCATGCAGAAACGACGTCACGTTGTTGCCCATCGTGATGTCGTTGAACGATGCCGGTGCGATGGCGGCCGCCGTGTACAGCAAATCGTTGGCGTAGCCGAGGTTCGGCAGGCCCTGATCGTGGAAGATGGTGTCGATCTGCGACAGCAGCGTCGCCCAGAGCGGTGTCGAGGCGCTCGTGCCGTCGTCGTGCGACCCGGGCAGCATGTTCTCAAGCGGCGTATTGTAGAACATGTTGCCGCCGGCATCGGCCGAGACATCCGGCGCGCCCCGCCCCGTCCCGCCCCCGGGGTTGACGCTGCTCGGGGTGAGGCCGAAGGCCGACTGGTAGGCGGGCGTCGCCTGGGAAGTATCCACGCCGCCGTCGCTCGCGCCCAGCTGCGGCTCGCGCGCCGACCCCGACAGGACGAAGGAGTTCCAGACCGATTCAAGCAGGATGTTCTCGACGGCGTCGGGACCCGAGGCCGCGCCGGGCAGTTTCATCAAGCCGCCCTCGACCAGCTGCCACAGCGTTGACAGATCGCCGGCCAGCGCCAGACCGTTGAGGTCCGAAAGGGTGGAGTCGTGGAAAGCCGCCGCGAGGGTCGTGAGCGATGTGCCGCCAACCCAGATGACGTAGGGCGAACTCGAGTTGATGGCCTGGTTCGCAATGCCGTCGCCGAAACTCCAGCTCGACCCGAAGTCGTTGTTGGCATCGGCGACCGTGATGTTGCGCAACGCGGCGTCGATGAAGAGCTGTTGAACTGCGTAGGCAAAAGGCGAGCCCGGCGCCGTTTGCTGCAGGATCGAGAAGGACGAGGAGACAACCGCCGGATCATGCACATGATCCCAGAAAGCCGCCTGGAAGGCGGTGAAGACGTTGGCGTGCGCGTCGTCGTGAAAGCCCGAACCGGCATAGAGGCCGATCGTGCTTCCGGGATTGGCCGAGGAGACAACGCCGACGTCGAGCGAACGCTCCCCGCTATTGCCCAGCGTGAAGCTCTGGCCATCGGTGTCGCTGGCGACGAGATAGTAGTCGCCTCTCGTGGAAATGCCGGCGGTATGACGAAAGAGGTCGAGCGCCTGCTGGAAAGTGTAGGAGGCGCCCGCTGGAAGCGCGTCGCCGATACCCGGCTCGATCAGGCCGATCGTCGCGGTCGCAACGCCGTCCCCCGCCAAGGGAAAGTGATAGAACCAGTTGGCGATGTCGCCGGAGTAGTTGTTGGTCTGGTCGTGGTTTATCGACAGGAGATTGCCGATGCTCTGCGGCCCCTGCGGCGGCGTCACGCGCGCGCCGCCGGAGAGGTCCGAATCGGCGGGCGGCGTGCCGAAGTCGGGCGCCGTATCGAACCACAATCCGGCAACTGTCAGGCCGGCGGGCACCGACAGGCTGCCGTTCCAGTAATACATGCCGCCATCGTGGGTACTCTGATAAAGCGGCGTGCCGAACACGGTGTTGAATTGCGTCGGGGTGAGCGACACCCAGATGGTCCGCGACTCCTGCGATGTGATGTATCCGTCGTTGCCGCTGACGCCGAGCAGGGTGCCGTATCCGGCCAGGGCGTCCTTGGTATGGGTGTAGTCGGCGGCGGACGCGCCATAGGTCGACCACAGGGTTCCGCTGTCGTTGAGCTGCTCGAGCGTGGCCTGGCGCGTGCCCCAGTTGCTCGCCAGAAGCGCCGTCGGGTCGTTGGCGCGCGGCAGGACGAAGGCGACGTTGATCGACGCCGTGGCGTGGATCGGCGGCCCCGACAGGCCATAAGCGTCGGCGACGGTGGTCGCGGTCGTCG